>JBCBGZ010000022.1:0-42179 GCA_038526245.1 Pseudomonadota bacterium | reverse complement strand
CACAGCTTCACCCAGAAGGCGAGCTTTTCGCCATCAAACGCCATCAACAGGAGAGCGCAGCATGACGCGGGAATTAGCTACAAAGTCGGAAAGCCAAAAGCCTCAATACATCACAATTAGGATGATTTGTGGTCACTTAGCCATGTGGGTCGTTCGGCAGCATCCCTATGGACTGGCTGATGGGGTTGATGAGGTAAACAAAATTCTTATGCAGACCGCTGAGGACCTAGAAGATTGGGACCACTTTGCTGGTATGACCGGCAAGGAGTTCAGTGATTTCTGGGAAATCTTCAATTGGGTTGACGATGTATTGAAGGATCACCCGCAGCTCAAAAGATGGAACGCGCCGAAATCTGGTCATAGTGCAGAGTTCGTTGTGCGTAGTCGGTTTGGTGCCCCAAAGCCAGAAGATGACTTCATCGATATTGATGCGCTTTTTCGGAATGCCGCTCTTGGCGCCTGGCGCGAGGCGGAGGCGATGGCATGACCCCCCCCAAACTCATAGACCGCCTGGAGAAGGCGGACGGGCCGGATAGAGAGCTTGATGCAGCGATTGGCGAACTATTCCCGAAAACCGTCACGGACGACTATGGCGCGCCATTGATCGACATGGACCGTGGCCACCTCACCGCCTCCCTAGATGCCACCCTTACCCTAATGGAGGAGGTGCTGCCGGTTCCGCGCTGGTGGCCAAGGTTGGTCCTGTACGAAGGTATAGCTGGTCCTATGTGGCAGGCACAGATGGACCGGCCCGAAGATGCCACGGAAGAAGAGCATCACGGCGTCCACCAATCCTCCGCCATCGCCCTCCTCATCGCCATTCTCAAAGCAAAGCAGGCTATGGAGGAGAGCGCGTGAAACATCTCGGTGTGATCGTAGTTAGCCACGACTTCCTTTTTGGGCCGACATCCGAAGGGCGCGAATTGTTTTTCCGGTCATTTACGCCCGTAAATGTTGATCGCGGCGAGCCAGGTTACTGGTCCCTGAGAGGCGAAAGCGAATTGTTTCACCCGGTATCAACACATGATCCCTTACCGCAATATGCGGCTGTCTATGAGGTGTCCCCAGGCTCGATATCAATACAATTTGAGCGGCTAAAGGAGGCTATCGAACACAAAGGGGCAGACCGCCGTTCTGACATGCTGCATGGCACCACCCACCTCTGGTTCACCGGAGACGACTACCCAGACAGTTCTCCTGAAGCGCTTAAGGCGCGGGAAGAGGCATTCGCAGAACAGGAAGAACTCGAAGAAGACGAGGGGGCTGAGAGATGACACAGACAGCAAGAGCTTTGCTCGCTGAAGAAATCGACGCTGTGGCCGATGCTCGCGCTCGGTTGGAGCGAATGGTCCATGAGGCCATGCTGACGTGGGCCGTCATGCCAAGCCCGCGATCGCAGAGCCAGGTCACGTGCTGGCCGGCCTATGCCTATGAGCGCAATGACCCAGGGGCGTGGGCGTATTTCAGCGAGGCTCCGGAGCGTCCGCCCTGGATGCCAAACCCTCGGCAGATCGATGAGGCGGTTCTGGTCGATGAGTGGTTTTCCAACTGGCGCGGCAAAGATCGGCGCAAGAACGGGATTCATTCGTGGGAGCGAGGACTGCTCACGACGCGGGCTTGGCAGATCATTTTCGGGAAGGATAGCTGGCGCGGCCTGGCCGATGCGATGAGCGCCCAGCCTCACGCTCCGAACCGCTCCTATGAGTGGTACCGCAAACGCCATGAATTCCTTATGGACATTGCATGGAATGCTGGACGTGAGATAATTCGTCTTGCAGCTTGACAGTTTTGACAAAATCAAGGCAAACGAAAGCTATGCTGGGGAGCTTTACGCGGCCAGCGAACCTTCTGACATCCTCGCAACGTTCAATTCAGGCCGTCCACACTGACAGTGGATGGCGTCTGCAGCGTGCGTTTCAAGACTGTCTGAATCAGTTCGACCGCCCCAAGATCAGACGCAGGATCCGCCAGGCCGGTCCCAATCATCGCGATTGCGAACGCTTTGCCGAGGCGATCATGGATAAAGCCCTGCGCGCAGAATTCTCCGGCAAGCACTGGACCCGAGCAGCCCCGTCTGCCCGCGCCATTCTCATCAACAGTAGCTTATCCATAGCCATGGACACTGAAACAGGCCGGCACTCCCGCCGCGCCACAATCGATCTGGAGACTTACACATGACACACGACTATGAGGCCCTGGGCCGCGCCCTTTCTGACGCCACCACGGCCCGTGACTGGGCAGCCGCCGCGCTTGTTGAGGCGGAGGCTGCGGTGCCGATGGCAAAGACTGCTCTTGCTGAAGCTGAGGACGCCCTGGACGCAGCCCGTGCCGCATATCAGGAGCCTCTACTGGGGCCGGGCGTGCCACGGGAGACTGAGGCCAAAGTGCAGGGCGATGAGCCTTTCACCGCTGGCCTGGCGCCTATGGAAGATGCTTCCGGTCCCACCCAGCCCACACGGTTCAACGGGCTCGCTGATCAATGAGCCCTCCTGAACTGGCGGAAGCCACAACAGTTCATTGGAATGGCGCTTCAGAAGAACTGGGGCGCTTTTCTGATCTTCCTATGCGGGTTTGCTCTGCCCTCACCGCCTGCCTTGCCTCAGAGATGGGCGGCGCCGGGGGCGTGCAGACACAGCTCCTGTTCGGTGGCCAGTTGCATGACGTGCGCCTCGGTGATGTCGAAGTGCTTGCCCAAAAGGTGCAGGCCGCACGGCTGGCGCGGGATGCTGCGGTTGCGAAATAATGGGTATTTGGTCTCGGATTTCACGGGATGCCTAGGAAGGTTTTGGGGTAATTAAGCTGTGTCTCGCCCGTTTGAACCATATCATCTTATTTGGTTGCGCAGTCACCCACACCGATCAGAGGAATGGCTTAAAGCCAGATTAGCTGACGGCTTTGATATTCACCATGTCGACGGCGACCACAAAAACAATGACACAGACAACCTCGTTTTGATTGAGCATGTAGATCATATGCGACTTCACGGCATGACCGGAAGTCTAGGCAGACTGACGCCCAAAAAGGGGCCACGCCCAGAGACGATGCATGTTGGTGAGGCGGCTTATAACGCCGCAAAAAAAATTGTTGATGAAGACGGACTTACGCAAGTCAACGGCTGGGGCTTAGTGGCGAAGCAAATCGGCCACAACGAAATCAAGGCCAAAAACGCCGCGAAGATTTGGGCAGAAAGCAACGGTTTAATGTGGCCACTCTTTCTTAGAAACGGGAAGCGCCAGGTTAAAACGCCTGCGCAAAAAAGACGTTTGGAATCCGAGCAACAAGAGCGAGAGCGCAAGGAAAGGCAAAAAGCTTGGTTGTCTGCGTACGCTGAGAGCGTTGCTGAGGCGCGGTGCAGCAATGACTGCTGAAAACACTGAAGAAAAAAAAGGACCGGGCGGAAGACCTCCCCTCTATGAAGATCCTGATCTTCTGGAGGCCAAGATAGATCTCTATTTCGACGGTCTCAGCGAGGAAGATGTTCCCAGCATCGCAGAACTGGCCTTTGAGCTGGGGTTTGCTAGTCGAAATGCGCTTTGGGAATATGAGCAGAAATCAGAGTTTTCCGACACGATAAAAAGGGCCAAGCTCCGATTGGAGGTTGATCGCACCAAAAGACTCCTTTGCGGACCCAATACAGCGGGCGTGATTTTCGACCTCACCAACAATTATGGTTGGAAAAACCCTCACCATATGAAGCACAGCGGCGATGAAGACGGCCCGCCGATCGAGGTTACATCCCCAACAGAAAAGCTGAAGGCATTCCTTGAAAGCCGAAATCCAGAGCAGTCCGGCTGATCGCCTGGCTGCGCTTCCCTATGAAGAGCGACAACGGTTTCTCGATACACTCACCGATGATGAGGCGTCTGACCTCCTCACCAATTGGCGTGAGTTCTTGGCGCGGCCTGATCAGATCGCCCCCGACGGCAATTGGGACATCTGGCTTATCCTGTCTGGTCGAGGGTGGGGCAAAACCCGCACAGGCTCTGAATGGGTGCGTGAACGTGTCGAGGGTGGTGCGCGCCGAATTGCGCTTATTGGGGAGACCCAGCGCGACTTGGAAAAGGTCATGGTTGAGGGAGACAGTGGTTTGCTGAACTGCTGCCCTGAGGGCTTCATCGTGCGCTACAATAAGAGGCCTGTCGAAATTGAGTTCAACACGGGCGCGATCGCGCTGGGATTCAGTGGCACGGAGCCTGATCAGCTTCGCGGTCCACAGTTTGACACTGCGTGGTCTGATGAGCTGGCCAAGTGGCGGTATGCGCGCGAGACTTGGGACCAACTTCAGTTTGGATTGCGCCTTGGGGATCCGCGTCAGATCGTGACCACAACGCCAAGGCCCATTCAGATCATCAAGGACATTCTCGCGGGGCTTGAAGGCGAGGTTGTCGTGACCCGGGGGCGGACGCTCGACAATAGCGCAAACCTCGCCGGCAAGTTCCTCGACAAAATCATTCGCCGCTATGATGGCACACGCCTTGGCCGGCAGGAGCTCGAAGGCCAGGTGCTTGGCGACATGCCCGGCGCGATCTGGCAGCAGGACGTTATCGACCTTCACAGGGTCAGCGAAGCCCCGGATGATCTTGAGCGCATCGTGGTCTCAATTGATCCGGCTGTCACCAACACAGAGAACAGTGACAAGCACGGCATCATCGTCGCTGGGCGCCGGGGTCAGGATGCATTTGTTCTTGAAGATGGATCAATGAACGGTGGTCCGCTCGACTGGGCGCGGCGCGGAATTGCGTTTTTCGACAAGTATGAAGCCGACGCCATCGTGATCGAGGTAAACCAGGGCGGAGATATGGTGCGCCAAACGCTTGAGAGTGTGCGCCCTACGCTGCCGATTATCGAGGTGAGGGCCACGCGCGGAAAGCATGTGCGGGCAGAGCCGTATGCGGCGCTCTATGCCCAAGGCCGCGTGCATCATGTGGGCCGGTTTGATGAGCTTGAAACCCAGATGACCATGACCACAAATGCGGGCTATGAGGGCGAGGACAGCCCGGATCAAATGGATGCATGCGTGTGGGCGCTGGCCGATCTCTTCCCCGACATGACGCGCCCGATCAATGCCCATGGCGATATCGCCGCCAAACTTCTGGCCATGAGTAGCGCCTGATGGCTGACACGATGGTCAAGGAGCTTCGCGAGCTGTTTGAGCATGACGCCGCGGCCGACCGCGAGAACCGTGAGGCCATGCTGGATGACCTGGAAGCCTATTCCGGCAAGGGCCAGTGGGACTACCAGGACAAGCAGGCCCGGGAAGCAGAGAACCGGCCGACGCTGGAGCAAAACCAGCTTCCCCGCTTTGCGCGCCAGACAATCGGTGATTTGCGCGAGGCAGAGCCCTCGATCAAGATCGTTCCCGATGGCGATGGCGCCGATGAGGAGATGGCCACGCTTCACAATGGCATCGCACGTCAGATCCAGAAGCGGGCGGCTGGCACCAAGCCGATCACCCAGGCGGCAGAGATGGCAGTCATTTGCGGTATCGGCAATTTCAGGATTGCGACACGGTATCTGCGGGATAACCCTTTTCACCAGGACATATGCCTTGAGCCCATCCACAGTCCCCTGGCCGTGGTCTGGGACGCCGATGCGCGCGAAGTCACGCGCCAGGACGCACAGCATGTCTTCATCCGCGAAGTGATGACACGGGGCGCGTTCAAGAAGAAGTATCCAAAGGCCGGGCAGGCGGATTTCAGCGATACGACTCAGGACGTGACGCGTCATTTTGAGTGGTCGTCGAAAGACACGGTGACCGTGGCCGAATGCTTTCGCGTCGAGATGGAGAAAGCGCAATATGTGCTTCTGCCGGGCGGTGAGGTACTGCGTCTCGATCGCTTGCCAAAGCCGCTCCAATGGGATGAGGCGTCCCGCATGATCGGAAATCCGCAATCGGACGAAGGAACCCGGATTGTGGACCTCAAAGAGGCCGATGCGCGCAAGGTCGTCTGGCGCAAGATGACCGGCGAGGAGGTGCTTGATGAGCGCGACTGGCTGACGGCAGATATCCCTGTGATCGCTGTTGTGGGCGAGCAAATCCACTTCCATGACCGTGTGCAGCGCGTGTCTCTGATCCGGTATGCCAAGGGCGCGCAGAAGATCTACAACTACGCTGTCAATGCAATGGTCGAAGTGGCGATGAATGCGCCGAAATCGCCCTATTTGCTTGGTGCCAGCCAGTTGCCGCAAGGCGAGATGGCGAACCTGTGGCTAGAAGCCAACAAGGGCACCAAACCCTTCCTCCTCTACGATGACAGCAAGAACGCCACCAAGCCCCAGCGCGAGCCACCGCCGCCGATGCAGCCGGCCTTGATGCAGATGGTGGCGCAATCGGCTGAGGATTTGCGCGGCACCACCGGTGTCAATGAATCGGCCCTGGGCAATCCGGACAATGCCACCAGCGGCGTGGCTATCGCCAATCGACAGCGGGAATCTGATATTGGCACCAATGTCTTCGGCGACAATCTGGAGGCATCTCTCTATCAGGCGGGCCGGGTGATCATTGATCTGATCCCGCGCGTTTATGACAGCCAGCGCATGCTGCGCATTGCAGGAGAAGATGGCACGGAAAGTCAGGTTGTGGTGAACCGCGAGGTCACCGAAGGTGGCAGAACCATTGTGCAGAATGATCTGCAGATGGGTCGGTATGACCTCGCCGTAAGCATTGGTCCAAGCGCGACGACGCGGCGCCAGGAAGCCTTGCAGGCGATCGAGCGTGTGCTGGCTGGCTCACCGGAAATGCTGGCGAACTTCATCGACTTCTTCATCGAAGCCGTAGATGCGCCCGGCAAGGAAAAATGGATTGAGCGTGCCCGCAAGGTTCTTCCGCCAGAGATGCAGGAACAGCCCGAAGACGATCCCGAAGCCATGCAGGCCGCAGAAGCGGCCCAGCAGATGCAGGAACGCGACATGCAGCGCCAGGAGGCCATGGCGGATGCAGCGGTTCAGAAAGCCACCGCAGAAGCCACAGAGGCCACAGCGCAGGCCAGCGAGGCGCAGGCCGCAGCGCGCAAGGAAATGATCGAAGCCGCCTTGGCGGAATTTCGCGCCATGCTGGAGCAAGGCCAGATCGATGGCGTGCTTCAGTCGCGCATGATGCAACTCAGTCAACCTCAACCCGTCCAATAGAGAGACGAAACCATGACAACCGAAAATCAGACGGCTGCCGAGTCCACGGCGGCTGACGGGGCAGCTGTGCCCGAGTCCCACATCACCGTTCTGCATGAGCATATGCCCGGCGCCGATGACGGCCCGGAGATTGTGAACACGTCCGGTGAAGAGGCTGAAACAGCACCAGAGACGGCGCCGACTACGGAGCCGAACCCGGACGCTCAGACCAGGCCCGATCAGGCTGCCGATGACGGCGGCGAGGGTAAGGAAAAAGCGGATGGAGGCGAGACCCAGGAGCTTTCGCGAACCCAAATCCGGCGCCAGCAGCGCAAGGAGGAAAGGGCGAAGCTTGCAAGGGAAAAGCAGGAAGCCGAGCGGGCTCTTCAGGCGCTGAAGTCAGGCCTGAAAGAGCCAGAGCTGGTCGATCCAACGAAAGCAGCGAACTATGACGCGGCCATCGTGCAGAACGCCCGCAAGGTCGAACAGTTCGAGGCACGCAAGGAACAGATTGCGGCGGCTGAGCAAAAGCTCAACGCAGCAGATGGGCAGCTGAACGAGGCCGGGCAGGCTGAGTTTGAGGCCATCCGCCAAGACTTTAACGCAAGAGTGGACGCACTCGAGGCTGAAGGCATCTCTGATCTGCGCGACACGCTGGAGAACAAGACCGAAAACATGAGTGGCGATACCGCGCTCATGTTGGCCGATCCTGACGCTTTTCCCCGCGGGCCGGAAGTTGCCTATCATCTCGCCAACAACCCGGACGCACTCGCCCGTATCGAGGGCATGCCGTCTTTCAACCGCGCTGTGGAGCTGGCTCGTATCGAGGCCCGGCTTCCAGAGCGCCAATCCAACGTCAAATCAGAAACCCCGGAACCGCTGGACACGGTGGGCGGCAAGTCTCCGCCTGCCGAAAAGGACCCCGATGAGATGTCTCATGAAGAGTACGTCGCGTGGCGGGGCCTGCCAGCGTCCACCTGACAGGAGCGCCTTAAATGGCCAATCGTATTCTAACCCCAAAGGCCATTGCGCGCGAAGTGCTGGCCCAGCTGGAAAACAAACTGGTGATGGCCGCAAAGGTCAACACGAACTTTTCAACCGAGTTCGGCAATGTGGGGGACACTGTTGATGTCCGCCGCCCACAACGTTTTGTTGGTCAGTCGAACAATCTCGACATCACCAACTACAATGAAGACATTGTGGATGCGAACATCCCGGTCACGCTCAAGAAGACCGAGACGATCAAGTTCAAGCTCACAGCGCTACAGCGAACGCTCGAAATTACTGATCAGCGTGTTCAGCAGGACATCATTCGTCCGGCTGTGACGCAGCTGAAAAACCGCGTCGAGACCGAGATTGGCATGCTCTACAAGCATGTGTTTCACTTCTCAGGCACGGCGGGCACGGTGCCGTCCACATTCAAATCCCTTGGCCTTGTCGATGCCATGATGACGGATCATGCGGTTCCGGAAGACGATCGCTGCGCCTTCCACAATACGACCACATCGCTTGAACTGGCGGACACTCTCAAGAATGTCTACGTTCAGGGCAAAGCCCGCACGGCGCTGGAGAAGGTCGCGATCGGTGAATATGGCGGCTTGATGAACTACAAGTCAGTGCACGTTCCCGTTCACACTGTCGGCGCCCATGCGGGAACACCGCTCGTCAACGGTGCCAATCAGAACGTTCAGTATGACGGCACAGATCCTATCGACAGCACGAAGAAGATTGGTGATCTCAACCGCCAAACGCTCGTGACAGATGGTTGGTCGAACAGTGTGACGGGCCTTCTAAAACAAGGTGATGTGTTCACGATTGCAGGCGTGCATGCCGTTAACCCGCTTACCCGTGTCTCCACCGGGCGCTTGCAAACGTTCGTCGTGCGCGCGGATGCTGACTCCAATGGGTCGGGGCAGGCTACGCTTGAAATCAGCCCGGCGATCATCTCCACCGGCCAATGGCAGACCGTTGATGCGGCCCCTGCCGACAATGCGGCGATCACAGTCGTCAGCGGCGCTGCGGGCTCCCAGCGTCCGCAATCGCTCATCATTCACCCGGACGCGTTCACATTGGTCTCTCGCCCGATCAAGATCGATTCGGACTCGTTTGAGACTGCGACGGTGAGCGGGAATCGCACGTCTATCGCTGTGTCAAAGAAGACCAACTTCAACAATCTCGACCATGAGTGTCGTCTCGACATGCTGTTCGATACCGTCTGCATCTATGCGGACATGGCACAGAGGCTTACGGCGTAAGCATCATGCCTCAGAATGAAATCAAGACACCGGCCCCCAAGCGGGGCCGGGCGTCCAAGACTGCGGCGGGCTCCCAAACCCAACAGGCCCCGCCAAAGCCAGCGCCACGCCGCCAGGAGCCTCCTGCACACTCACCCGGCGCCTGGCCGGCGTGGCGTTACGGCCCGAATGGAGAAGCCCAGATATTCCAGGGTCCGGATGAAGTGCCCGAGGGCTGGGCTGACACACCGGCGGCGTTCAAGTGAATACGGTTCGCGACCTCATCAAGCGGTCGATGAAATATCTTGGCGTCACCATGGGCGCGGCTGAGCTTTCGGGTGAGGACGCGGAAGACGCTTTGATCGAGCTGAACGGCATGATCCACGAATGGGCCGGGGATGTGACTATCAAGCTGGATTGGGTGCCTGCTGACCTCACGCTGAACAGCCAATTGCCCTGGATCACGGCGGCAGCGGCGAAGACGGCGCAGGAACAGTCCCAGCGGCGGGCTTTGGGCACTGGCGTTGCCGCCATGCTGGCTGTGCGCCTGCGTCCTGAGCACGGTGAGGCGCCAAACCCTGATCTGGACCAGATGTCCAGAATGGGCTGGTCGCGGCTTCTGTCTGTGTATCTCGCAGTCCAGTCCAGCAGCCCGAACCATACGCTGTCACGCCGTCCTGACGGCTTTGGGGCGATTCAGTAATGGTTGCGGTGCCGTTCCTCATGGAGCATGCGGAGCGGCGCGAGCACAAGCTTCCCAAGGCCGAATGCGTGAACCTCTATGCTGAGCCCACCGGGACGGCCACGTGGGCGCCCGTGACCCTCCACGCGATGCCCGGGCTCAAGGTGTGGTCTGACCTGACGGCCACGACGCTCGATGTGGAAGGTGTGAGCGGTACACCTGCTTTCCGGGGCGTGTATTACAAGGCAGGCGTGTTCGATGGCCGGATCGTCGCGCTCTATGGCGAACGTGTGCTTCTGATCGATCCGAACACGGGCGCGGCTACCCGGATAGCCGGTCTTATCAATAATGATGAGGCTTTCACGGTGATCAACACCGGAAACGGGTTTCAGGCGGGCACCAATACCACGCTCACAAATGCAACGCTGGTGAGTGGTGAACTGGCCCGGTTCGCCGGTGACAATGATGAGGTGATGATGGTGGCCGCGGGGCGGCTCTATCGCATCACGGTCGATGAATCCGAGACGGCCACCATCCGGCGTGCGAACTGGGTGTCACGCTACCAGGGCGGCGAGCGCCTGCCAGACATTGTTGATCTCGACTACCTCAATGGCTGGTTCATTTACGTCTTTGCTGATGGCCGGTTTGGCTGGTCGCGCGTGAATGATGGCGACACGATCAACGCGCTCGATTTCGCGAGCCCGGACAGCCAGCCGGACAAGCTGCGCTCGGTCATGGTGGTGGGCGATGAAGTCTTCCTTTTCGGCGATGAGACCATTGAGAGCTATGTGAACGTTGCTGATCCGGATGCGCCCTTCCAACGGCGCCCGGGGGGTACGATTCTACAAGGCATCTTGTCGTGTCAGGCCAAGTGTCAGGCGGACAATTCCTTCTTTTGGGTGGGCCATGATGGCATCGTCTATCGCATGGGCGGTGCGGCCACAGCCATCAGCACGCCGGGCATCGAGGAAGCGATCGCGCGGCTCGCGACGGCGAATTGTCAGGCCAATGTGCGGCTCTGGCCCATGATCTGGCGTGGGCACATTTTCGTTGTGCTGGATCTCCCGAATGTTGGCTCCTATGCCTTTGACATCCGCACCCAGCGTTGGATCAAACTGGAGACGCGTGGGCAGGCATTGTATCGCGGTCGCGATTATATGCGCGTTGGCCGGCGCGATGTTATTGTTGACCGTTACAAGCCTCGCCTTCTGGAAATGGACCCGGCGACTCATACGGACCCGGATGGTGGCGAAATCCGCTATGCGGCGACCGCCCATCTTCGCCAGGCCCCGCGCAACACACGGATCAACAGCGCGGTCGTCATCGGATCGAAGGGGCTCGGCACGAAGCCGCTAGAGGCGCCGGTGGCAAAGATTTCCGCGTCTCTGGATGGGGGCCAGTCCTATGGTGAGCCGAAGCTGGCAGGGCTTGGCGGCGTTGGCCAGACCGGCTTCCGCACGAAGGTCACGAAGTTTGCGCGCGTCGAGGATGAGGGCTGCGTGATCAAGGTGGAAATCACGGACCCCGTTGAGGGACTGCGCCTCGATGCAATCAAGGTGAACGAGAAATGAGAATCTTCCTGCCCTATGGCAATGCATTGCCGGCCGATCTGAAGCGATGGATCGAGAACGTGACACAGGCGCTTACGGGAGATCCCAAGGGTGCGGAACTGACGCAAGACATGCAGGCGCGGTTCAAGGCGCTGGAAGACCGGGTGAAGGCGCTGGAGGATGCCGCGTGAGCGTGCGTGAGGCCGTCCATTTGGATATGGATTTTATCATCCACCATGGGCGCCGGTTTTATGAGTATGGCCCTTGGGCGGATGTGACAGAGTTCAGTGAAAACAATCTGCGCGCTTCGCTGTCTCAGATGATCGAAAGCCCTGACGCATGCATTTTCGTGAACGATCATGGCATTTGCGGCGGGCTGATCTTCCCGCTCTACTTCAATCATTCCTATCGCATTGCCCAAGAACTCTTTTGGTGGGCCGATGAGGGTGGTGAAGCGCTCCGTGAGGCGTTTGAGGATTGGGCGCACGGGAAAGGTGCACACCAGATCCAGATGACATGCCTTGCCGATGAACATGAGCCCGGAATGCGTCGCCTCCTGCGCGCGAAGGGGTATGCGCCATTCGAAGTCAGCCTGTTGAAGGAGGTTCACTAGATGGCCGCTATTACGGGCACAGCCATTCTTGGCGCAGCGGGAATCTCTGCGGCTGCGGCCCTGGGATCAGGAGCCATTCAAGCGGGGGCGGCCAACAAAGCCGCTGACGCTCAGGTCAATGCCGCCAACCAGTCGGCACAGGTCCAGAAATACATCTATGACCAGACGCGCGAGGACTTCCAGCCGTTTCGCCAGATTGGCCTTGATGCCATGGATGGGCAAAATGGATTGCGCGCGCTGCTCGGACTTGATGGCCAAAGCGGCGCCGATCGCACACGGGCGCTGCGAGAGACGCCCGGTTACAAGTTCCGAATGGATGAAGGCACACGCGCGGTTGAAGCATCACTGGCGGCGCGTGGCCTGACCAATTCCGGCGCGGGCATGAAAGAGTTGATGCGATACGGCCAAGGCGTGGCGGATCAAGGGTATCAAAGCCGCGTCAACAATCTGTTCAACGCGACCAATATAGGTTCGGGCGCCCAAGCGCAGACGGCTGCTGCCGGACAGAATTACGCCACGGGCATGACCAACGCCTACACGAACATCGGAAATGCGCGTGCCGGCGGTGCCATGAATCGGGCCTCGGCCTTCTCCGGAGCGCTCAATGGTGCCGTAGATGCAGGCATGCAAGGTTTCGGCATGTATGGCGGCTATAAGGGGTGGTTCTGATGGGTGGCATGCAATCCTTTCTCCAAGGCGCGCAGGTTGGTGGCCAGATGCGCCAGCGTCGCCAGCAAAGCGCCATGGGCCAACTTCTCCAGAAGGGCAATCTGCCAAAAGCGCAAGCGATGGCCGCGCAGATGGGTGACACCGATGCCATGTCACAAATCCAGGGCATGCTGGACAGCGCAGACGATCAACAGCGCGCCCAGGTGGCGGCGCGGGCCGAACTGGTGGCCTCGCATCTCCAGCCGCTCTTGAGCCTGCCCCCGCAGGAGCGGGAAAATCACAGGAAGCGACTGGCGCAAGTGGCGGCGCAGAACGGATTTGATCCGCAGGCTGTGTCCTCGCTGGACCTGTCCGACGCTTCGATCAACGGGATTGTGAATCAGGCCATGGGCCTCAAAGAGCGCGCGGCGGCGCGAGGCTTTACTGAGATGGGCGACCAGATGGTGATGACGGACAAAGTGTCTGGTAGCGCCGCGCCGGCTTACACCCGCGGGCCGTCCTTCTCCGAAGAGACCGCGCGCATGAATGCCGAGCAGCCAAGCTATGCCACGGCAACGACTGCGGATGGTGTGATCGCCTATGACAAGAGCGATCCGAACTCGACGGTAAACCTTGGCGCGACCCCGCCGCCCCGATCGGCTGCCAATGTGACTGTGAATAATATTCCGGCCTCTGGTGCAGGCGCGCAGACATCCGCGCAGGAGGCTTATGACAAGCAACTGGCCACCCGCGTTGCGGAATGGAACACAGGCGGCGGCGCCGATGTCATGAAAAACATCGGCCAGTTGCGCACAGTGCAGGAACGCTTAGAGCGCGTGGCATCGGGGCAGGACTCCGGCGACCTATCGGGGCCGCTCCTGGGCATGGTGCCGCCGAACATGCGCATCCTGTTCAATGAAGGCAGCGTGGATACGCAGCAACTCCTTGAAGAAGTTGTGCAGCGAAATCTACGGCTGATTCTTGGCGCCCAGTTCACCGCTCAGGAGGGCGAGCGCCTTATTGCTCGCGCTTACAACCCGCAGGCGTCAGAGAAGGTCAACGCGGCGCGTGTGGCAGCGCTCCTGCGTCAGATGGAGATTGCCGGTGCGCAGATGCAGGGCCTGAGTGACCGACTAAATGATCAGGGCACATTCATAGGCTATGACGTGGCGCCCCCTTCGCTTCAGAGTTTCTACTCTGCGATCGACAGCGCCAATGCACCTGAGCCGTCCGGTCAACAGGGGCTTGAGCTTCCTGTCGTGCAGGACCAGGCGGGCTATGATGCTATCCAGCCCGGCCAGGAATACATGGACCCCAACGGCGTGCGGAGGCGTAAACCCTGATGCCCCAGCCATGGGAGAATGACCCTGTTGTTGAGGGTCCTGCGGCACCTTGGGAGAGTGACCCTGTCGTCCAGCCTGCCAACAGCCAGCGGCCTGCGGCTTTTGACGTGACGGCTGGAATGGATGGTTCGACTGGCGGGCTCGACGGCATGGCCAGCTTTGCGGATCGCGCGTCCAATGTGATGACGTTGGGCAATGCGCATCGTGTAAATGCAGCCCTATCTAATATCGGTGTTGGTGGTGGTGCCCGCAGAGCTGCGGGCGATGAACAGCAGACGGACCTGGAAAACGATTACCGCCGCGAACTGATGGAAGCGGCGCCCATTGCGGGCACCGCGGGCGATGTGTTTGGCTTCGCCACCACGATTGCTCCAGCGGGATTCGCAGCGGCCGGCCGGGCCGGGACCGCGATTGCCCCGGCAGTGCAACGCCTCATCCCGCAGGGCACCAGCGCCCTGGCGCGCGGTGGGCGATACGGTATGCGGCTGCTTGGGCTTGGCGCCATCGGGGCGACAGAGAACGCCCTGTATCAGGGGCTGGTCGAGGGCAACAATACAGCCACACTGGAAGACCGCGATGTGGGGCTGGGCGAGCGTCTGGACATGGCCAAGGATGGCGCGCAAGATCCATTTGCTTGGGCCGCTCTGCCGCTCATGTCGGGGATATATCGAAGCCTACGCTATTTGCGGCAAGGCTCACCAACGCCCGATGATGTGCAGCTCCGCGTTGCGGCTAATCAGGGCGTTGCACCAGCCAACCCCGATCTAGTCCTTGAAACGGGGCAAGACGGGGCCGATCCGCGTTCCATGCGCCTTGCCACGAATATGGTTATGGACGCCATGCGGCAGACGGGGCTTTCGCGTGCTGAAGCCAGTGACGGTGTAGCGGCCGGATTTCAGCGCATTGCAGACTCGCTGCTCAGCAATGCGGATGGCCGCACGCCGTTTGCGATGATTGTAGAGCGTGAGTTTGCGCAGGAATTTGGTCAGGAAATCGGTGAGAAAATCGCCCGTAACTTCCGCATGTTCCTCATGAAAGCGGACCAGGACGGCGCGGCAGCAGTGCGCGAGGGTGTTCGCGATATACGCAGCGGGTCGGCAGAGGATGTTCGTCAAAGTCTTCAAGAGAATTTCGGCTCCCAGCCAATTGATGAGGCGCGTGACGCGAATGCGCAGAGCCTACAGAAAATCGGCCAATATTACAATGAAGGCACAGATCGTGTGCCCGGCGTCCTGGCGCGTCCTGACCCCAACAGCAGCGCTGCCCAATCGGTCAAAGACTTTCTGACGCAAAGGCCAAACATTCATCGCGAATTGCTGGACGCCGAGAGCTTCCCGACAGCCAACCAGGGCGGCGGCGAAGACCGGCAAACGGTTGCGCAGATGTTCGTTGACCAATTCCCATATCAGGCCCTGCATCACTACCGCACCAAAATTGCAGACTATGTGCGCAGCGGAACCAATCTGGACGTGAACCAGCCGCTCTTGCGCGAAATCGACAGCTACCTCGATGAGGTGCCGGGGTATCCAGAACTGCGCGCAGCCTACCGCGATGAAGCGCAGGTTCGGCAAAATCTCGGGCAGATCAGAACCGGGCCAGACGGCACGCTGAGCTATGTGCCAGGCTTTGGCGATGAAATGCGCCGCGCCGCGCCCCGCGCGTCCCAAACTCAGGCGCTTGCCGAGCAATTTGAAGGCATGTCACCGCGCCAACAACAGGCGGCTGCCCTGTCTGCGCGTGAGGTGTTCTCAGATATGATGCGCGGCCTGCGCCGTCAGGGCACCGACCAGGAAGGCAATGATGTGCTCGGATTTCGTCTCGGGCAGGCCCAGAGCGATGGCATGTATGATGCTATTCGCTCGATCTTTAACGAGCGCGGTGAGGCAGTGACGGACACCTTTGATGATGTCTACAACCGCCGCCAGTTCGCCACCGACATCGATAGCAGAGCCAACTCCACCACGTTCAACAAAGCGCAGGCGGCAAATGAAGGCGCTGACTCAATGTCGCCGAACTGGCTCACGCGCCAGGCCACATCAGGAGCCAATAATGGCACGCTGGCAGATGTGATGCTGATGGCGCAGGGTGTGCCTCCGATCTTCACAGGCGCAAGGATGGGCGGGCGCGTTCTGGCAGCCCTGCTTGGCCCCGGCCGCGCCCGGCGCGAGGACGTGGCCCGCTTGCTTATGGATGTGCCACAGCGCACAACGCCGACCCCGCCTGCCTCCGATCCGATCCCGGCGCTGACGGGTTCAAATGTCCCGCGCGGGTATGCGCGCCAAGAGCTTCCGGCTGAGATGCAAGCGCCCGTTGCCTTGCCAGAAGAGCCCGTCCGCCGTAGCGGGCCGGGTGGTGGCGGTGATACACGTCTTGAGCGTCTTGGAGACGCCGCCGCAATTGCCGGTATTGCCACGGCAGGTGTGGATGCAGAAGCCCAGACCGCGCCAGAAAATGGCGAGTTGACATCGCAGATTGAGACAGCCAACTCCCGCGTCCTTGGTATTGAAGAGAATATCGCCCAGCTTGAAGCGGATCGCCGGTTGCTGGATGATCCGAACGCAGACCCTAAGGATATCCAGCGCACATTGGAGCGGCGCGGGTTTGATCTGGGGCCAGCGGGCGTTGATGGAAACATTGGCCCGGACACGCGCGCTGCGATCCGCGCCAACAAAGCCGAAATCGACAATCAGCTTGAGCGCCAACGCGCCGCCCGAACACCCGCCGAGGCACGCTTGCGCGAACTGGAGGAGCGCGCCGTATATGCGGACGCCGATGCAGAGGGCGGCTTCCTGCGCGATGCTGCACCTTACATTGGTGCGGGACTGGGTATCGCCGCGGCCTATGGCAGTCGCCGCAGTCGGCGTCGTTCGTCCCAAAAGGAGGCAGACGCTGTCGAGACCGATGCGAACTCCCGTCTCAACCAGAATGAAGTTTCTGATACGCGCTACGGCACAGACAGCATCGACACACGCGCGGCCAATTTGAATGATTTCTGGCGCCTTGGTGGGGCTACTGATGAGGCCCTGCCATTTACCCAGAATGAAGCGGGGGAGTGGATCGCAAACCCCGATGCCGCAAATCTCTCAGACCTTTATCCGAACGGCGGTGAGCGGTTCCGCGCTCCAGATATTGCTTGGGCGGCGTCTGGTGCTGGTGAATCTGTTCTGGCCGGTCAGCTCAAGGAAGGGCTGGATGAAGATATTGCCGACGCCCAGCAGGAGTTGGAACGTTACCAGGAGGCCGGAGACCTGGCAGGGCAGGAGCGCACGCTGGCCCGGATCAACCGGCTAGAAAACCTTCGCGCGCTGGCTTACGCCGCAGAACGTGGCGGACAATTGTTTGCAGCTGGCACGGGTGCTGCGGCTTTGAAATCACGCTATGCTCAGGCACGCCCAGACATGGCTGCTGCTGATTGGGAACGCAGCCAGATCGCACAATCCCTGACACAGAGGGCGGGGCAGAATGCCCCGACGCCGCCAGCGCCCGAGACACCTCAGATTGCAGGCCCGAGCCGCCCGGAAGCGCGAGAGGTCTCGCCAGGCGTGTTTGCTCCAACCGATGATCGGGCCGCTTACAATTTTGCGCAGCCGGTTTATCGGGATGTTGATTTTGAAAAACTGGCAGAGCAGGGCAAAACCTTCGATGAGGAACTGCGCGAGCTTGGTGGGATTAGTCTGCCCGCCTCCACACCGCGGCCAGCGAGGGCGCAATCCGCTCAAAGCCGTAACCTCGTAGTGGTCGCAGCAACACCAGAAGAGAGCGCCACAGCCTTTGGCCGAACCCCAACAGGCCGCGCGCCGGCTCGCTCACCAGCGGAGGGCACTGAATCTGCCCAAAGACGTCCTCTACAGTTAGTTGTTCGCCAAGGCCCAACCGCCGAACCGATCCGAGTTGATCCTTTGTCGGATAAGTCTGCTGATATAGAGGCGGAAGTATCTCGCCGATTACGCGACGGGGCATCTCGGGTTCCTGTCATCATCCCTACACACACGACCAAGCAGGGCGTCCGCGTTGAAGCGCGGACCTTCTATGTGGTGCTTAGGGAAGACTTGCGGTCTCCCGAGGCTGCTTTCAACCCCTCAGAGCGAGGAAACCCTGGCGTCATGGCCGGAGTGCCTGCGGGAATAGCGGCGGCCACTGTGCTTGGAACCTCACTTCGCGACAATGAGCGACCCAAAAACTCCCAGAGACCGAACTAGGCCAAAATGACCTTCATAAATCAGCCCTTTGTGACGGCGTTGGATGACAACGGCGACCCCCACAGCTTTGCCCTGATGAAGCCCTATGCGGCGGGCTCGACCACACCTCTGGACACGTACCGGGAAAAGGAGCTGCAGAACAAGCACCCTTGGCCGGTGGAGGCCGATGAGGGTGGAAGGTTCCCGCAGATATTCCTGCAGGCCTTCGCCTATGACCTGCGCCTTGAGACCGCGAATGGCGCCCATATCCGAACTGACGAAGATGTGCAGGCGACAGGGGCAGGGCTGGCGCAGAACGTGGTTGACGCTCTGCTTCTGGCCGGAAGCCGACTGGATGCGCTTTATCTCGCCGTGGGCGATGAGGTGACTTACGCCTCCAAGGTTGGGCAAGTCATTGGCGCCGATGATCTGATCTGGCTCACCGACAATGGCGCGACCTATGCGGTGAAGGCCAATCTGCGGCCCTACACGGTTCCGGCGACACTAAATCCTGATGACCTGCTTACGGTTGCCACAGGCGGGGGCGTCTCCACTCAGGACTTTGCCGATCTTGTGCAAACCGTCGCGACCCAGGGCCAAACGGACTTTGATCGTCACGTGGCCCAAGCTGGGCACATCACCGCCCTGACGAGCCGGGTGGTGGCGTTGGAGACGAACGCAGTGACGCCTGTAACCGGCGTGCTTGTCCAGCAGAGCCCGCTCCCGACCCGCACGGTGCAGATGGGGCAAAGCTATAGCGACGTGAACGTCAAGGCGTTTTACGAAGAGGCAGGCGCAACGGACACTGACTATTCCGGACACACGTTCACCCTGTCAGGCGCCCCAGAAGGCGTCACCATCGGATCGACCACCGGGCGCATCACAGTCGCCCCCTCCACGGGTCAGACTGCCGGGGATTATTCCGCGACCGTGACGGTGGATGGCGGATCGGTGGGCACGCTGTCCATGTCGATCCTGTTCACATTGCTCAGTGAAGCGGGGACCACGCCAAGCCCACCACCGCCGCCCGCGCCTGCCCCGGGCATCAGCGCCCCGATCTGGAATGCCTTTATGGGCAGTGGAGTTCTGCCATGAGTTTTGACCGCGCAAACGCCGTTCGCATCGAGGACACCACCGAGGCATGGGACGGGGAAAAATACGGCACGCCAATCTATGTTCTGCCGTCCAACTTCTTCCTCAGTGCCTATGCCACGACCGGGTGGGTGGACAATGTTGGCCCAACGGAGCCTGCGAATGCAACGCTTGGTTACACGTGGATCGACACATCTGCTGGCGGCGGGGCCGATGGCATCATCAAGGTCAAAACCGCCAACGGCTTTGAATCCGATGTGGCGCCCTGGGTGCCGCAGCTCACAAACCTCTCTAACCGGGTCCAGGCGCTCGACAGTGCGGACTTTGTGACCAGTTCAGAGCTGTCTGCAGCGACGACAGGCTTTGCGACAGTGGCGAGCGTTTACACCAAGACGCAAGTTGATGATGCGATCTCCGCCGCCGTTGACGCCATTACCTTCGCAGACATTGGCGGGGCTGGGACAACGCTTTCGGCCTATGGCATCACAGACACCTACACCAAGACAGAAGCCGATGGGCGCTACCTCGCGTCTACGGACTACAACGCCAATGATGTGCTCACCAAGCTCAAGACGGTGGATGGACCGGCTTCGGGGATCTCCGCCCAGTTTCTGGGTGGGCAGGCAGAATCCTATTTCCGTGATCTTGGCAATGCGACAGGCACTCTGGCTGCGTCCCGCGTTGCTGACCGAACGCTGCCACGTGCGAAGCTTCTCGACCCCATTATTGAACCGACACTGGCCACCCTTCGCGCGAGAACAGACCTGACAGACGGAACCGGCGTGAGCGTTCTGGGCCGGGTCCAGCCCGGAGATTGGGGGCCACCCCGGAGCGGGGTTTATAAGACCGGAAACTATGCCACCCGCGTTACCAATGATGAAGTCACCACGAATGAAGGTGATGGCGGCTATGTCGTCGCCCTCAACAGTGACAAGTCGGGTGCGACAGGCGCGTTCCTTTTCGACAAGGAAGGCCCTTGCGATGTGCGCTATTACGGCGCCAACGGCGACACGGCCAGCACGGTTCGTGACCATGCCGCAATTGATGCGATCGAGCGCTCCTCGGAGATTTCCGGCGCGGTGTCCTATGGCGGGCTGAAGGTTCGCACGAGCAAGAATATCCAGTCGATCACGAAGACCTACTTTGGTGAGCCGGGTGGATCGCTGCTCGGCACGAACAATTTCAGCACGCAGACCACGGCAATTGCCACGGCGGACATTGACGATCTGGTCTTGCGGCGCCCGCGGAGCAAAACGCCGTCTCTGGAATGGGAAGGTAAGCGAATCATCTGGTTCGGAACGTCCATCCCCCATGATGGCGCCGCCAAGGATTCCTACCCGTTCTGGGCCTGCGATAAGACCGGCGCGATCCTGACCTTCATGCCGTGGTCCGGCTCCCATGCAACGTTTGATTACCAGGCCGATCCCAACAATGGCTCGACCAGCAAAGCGCTAGCCATGACAGAGGCGCACCGCCTTTCCATGCTGGCCACCCACGGTGCCAGTTCCGCCTATTCGGACACATTCGATGACGTCACAGTCGCAAGCCAGATGACACTGGATTTCCGCTTGCGCCAGCAATGGGGCACGAACGGACAAGACTGGATCTTCCTCGATCACGGTCACAATGACCGCTACACGCGGCATGGTACGACCGTTCAGGATGTTCGCACAATCACGTCTCTGACAGCCTCGGGCGCGCAGATGGTGGTGGGTCTCTCCGATACTACCGGCATTGCCGTCGAGGGCGCCCTGTATATCCGCCAGACGGGCATTGTTGGCGCAGACTGGGCCGGTGGCCGGGTGGCCGCTGTCACCGCCAACAGCGTCACGGTAGATTACGACATCTCCGGCATGTCTGGCACATTCTCCAGCGGAACCGCAATTATTTGCGACCTGCCGACAGTCGAAGGCGCTTACGATTTCATCATCGCTGCGGGCAACAACGAAGCCGTCAAGCGCAGTCATTCTCTTCCGGGTGTTCTGCTTGCAGGCCCACCAAGTGAATACACAGGCGGCGTTCATGATCCTGGCATCCGAGACGTCCGGAACCGGCTTTGGGCTTATGCCAAAGCGCGAGGGTATGCGTTCTTCGATGTTGCGCATGCCATGGGTGCCACGCTTGAGCAGCAGCATGTCTTCTTCAAAGACAGAATCCACCCACAGACGACACCTCAGCGGAAGCTCCTTGGAGATATATGGGCGACCTTCATGCTTGGCGACGTCACACCCGTCATCACCGAGCGAGATGTTCCGATGCGGGCGCGCGGCGTACCCCTGCGCGATGGTGTCGAACTGGTTTACAGCGATCTGCGTGGCGGGGTTCTCACGCCTGTCACAGCTGCCGGGGCGCTGACCGATCGCATCCGTGATGGCTTCGACAGTGGCTTGTCGAATTACACGCTGGTCAACAATGGTGCGGCCTCTGCCCCGGTCATCTTCGATGACTCAGGCAACAATCGGCTGCGCTGCGCAACCAATGGCAGCGGCGGGTTCTCAATCTTGCGAAAGTTCGGGATCACGCTCGGCAAGCGTCTGTCCTTCGGCGCGAAGATGCGCTGGCCGGCCACTTCGGGTGTCGCCTCTGGGAACACGCCCCGCACGATCGAACTGATGTGGGTTAAGAACAGCGTTGACCTTGGCGGGGGGACCCTCCAGCAGCGCGGGTTCTTCCTCGTCTATGCTGTGCTGCGCGACACGGGCGCCGTGCTCGTTGCCAGGCCGTTTACGGCGCTCAATGTCCTTGGTCCTGATGTGCAGTCAGGTTTTGAGATTGAAGCAAGTGTCTTCCATGATGTCCGCTTCGAGATTGAAAGCTCAGCCAGCGGGCTTGAGGCGGTGTCCGCACTCTACCTCGATGACGAGCTGGTCTCGCGCCTCACCTTCGACAACACGGCGCAATTCACAGGCGGTCAGGCACCTAACCAGTTCGATGTGGGCTGCAACAATGTGAATGGTGGCGCGGCTTTGACGGTGGAGTTCGATGACATCTTTATCGCCAGCGGAGACCTCATCGATGTGACCACGCCCTATACCGGCGACTACCCGCCTCCGGGTGGCACGACCCTGCGTTCGGTCAACGGCAAGCTCTACGAGACCCAATGAAACCCTTAAGCTTTCTGGACAGTCTCCGCTCTGGCGGCGAGATCAGCCGCAAGCGCATCTATCACGCGGCAGGCTATGAGTATGGTGAACGCGCCATTCCCGATGAGCTGATGAACTGGGCCGGGGATCAGATCGGGGCCAGCGGAGCCGAACCTCGTGCCTTTGCGCGTGTTGAAAGCCGCAATGTCGCGCTGGTCAATGGTAATCCAATCATCCGGTTTGAGCCCCACAAATGGCGCCGGTATCGCAAGGACACCCCGCAAGCCAGAGCATTCGACACGAAGCGCAATCCCCGTGAACAGGCCGATCGCTGGCGTCTATTTGAAGAGATGTGCCAGGCGGACCGGATTGCGGCCATCCTGTCGCACAGTTTTGGTGCGTTTCAGATCATGGGGTTCAACCATGAGGTCTGCGGGTATTCGAGCCCAGAAAGCTTCCTGGAGGCGATGATGACGCCGGAAGGACAGGTGCGGGCGTTTGTTCGGTTCGTGAAAGCCCATGGGGCGTTACTCGCCGCGATTGTTGCCCGGGACGCGGCCACGGTGGCCCGCCATTATAACGGCCCGGCCTACCGCCAGAACCGATATGACGAAAAATGGCTGGGAGCCTTGAATGATTAGCACATTGGGACTGCGCATTGCCTTGGCCGCAGCGGGCACGGGTGTTTTGCTCTATGGGGCATATGACCACGGAAAAACGGTGGAGCGCGGCAAGGCCACGTCCCGGATAGAGAGGCTGGGTAACAATTACATCCAGCTCGCCATCAATGATTCCATCGCCCACTGGAACGAAATTGGATATGAGCGCCAGCGCGCACGCGAGGCCATTTCGGCTGCCGAAACCTTCATCAATGCCAGTGACAGCGCGCGCGAAGAAATGCGCGAGCGCCTGGCTGCGGAGCGCGCCCGGACCGCAGAGGCGGACGCAAGGGCAACTGAATTTCTCAACAAGCTGGAGCGAGAACGCGATGAATGGGCTGTGGGCAGCGTTCCCAACGACTATGTGTGTGCTGTCTATGACGGGGTGCTCGACATCCCCGGTTGTGCCGGACGTGGTGTTGCCGGAACCGATGGTGACGACGCTGGTGATCAACCAATTCGCGAGCCCGCCCCCTGATGGTGAGGAACTAGGCGAAATCCGCGAGTGCGGAACACCGAAAACAGACATGATCAATGAAGATTGGGTGCGCCTCTATGAAGGTTGCAGGCTCGCCCAGGAGGACGCCCTGGCCCGGATCGGGCTTTGGGAAGAATGGGTTGCCGCCGAACGGCGGGCACAGGCTGAGGTGAACAATGGAACCTAAAGTAAGTCAGAGCGGTGCGACCGTCACGGTCGAAGCGCCAGATGAAGCAACCGCGCGTGAAATCGCCGGAGATGCGCGCTACACCATGAACAAGAGCCGCGGCGTGGCCGGTATGCTCGACAACGCCTTTGAGGCGATCGGGGATGTGTTCGATGTCACCGGCGCGAGGATCTTTGACGTGCTCGCCTGGGTGTTCTTGATCGTGGGCGCGTACTACGCCTTCACGAGCTTCAGCCGCATCAACCCATCCGATCCTGTCACCTTCTGGGGGTTTGGCTTTGTCGGGGCAGGGCTCGCTGCTGGCGTTAAGTTTGCGGCCAGTCGGTGGGCCAAGGAGACAGTTCAAGACGACAAGAGAGCGGCCAGCGCTTACCGGGCATTCACACTCGCCGGGCTGGTGGTGCTTGTCGTGTTCGGCGCTGCCTTTCAGGCCAGTGTAGATGAAGACCAGAAGTCCGGTCTGATCGACCAGAACCAGTCCATCGGCGCAAAGGAACGCGAGCTGCGCAACATCGGCTATGAGCTGGAAGACATGCGCCGGGATGCCTTGTTCTCCGGTTTCAGCCAGGAAGACCTGCAGCTTGACCTGCAGCGCGCGGTATCCCGCCCCGCCTACAACTCCAACAACACAAATACGGGCCAGCCCGTGGGCGATTTCGTCAGCCTCGGCACGCCTGAATTTTGCCAGGGCACGAGCTATTATGTGGAGCGCTACTGCCCTGATCTTCTGGAGATTGAAAGCCGGTTACGGTTCCGGGTGCGTTACGATGAAGCCGTTGCCAAACGCGACGGGCTCGCAACTGAGATTGAGGCTTTGCGCAACAGCCGCCCCGAACAATCTTCCATCATGGCTCTTGCAGACTCCGCGCGGCTCGACAATCGCATTCTGACCTTCCTCTCAGCCGCACTGCTTGTGGCCATCATCGACGTTCTGATGATTGTGATGAGCTACATGGCCACATGGTCGAAGAATAGAAAAAGGGTTGCCGCATGATCATCACAACAACAGCGTGGACCGTGTTCCTCCTCTTTTTTGCAGGGGTGTGTTACTGGGGGACGCGTCGGTCAGGGTTTTGGTGGGGGCTGGCAGCGTTTGTTGTGGGGGCAGTGTTTCTGGTTTCGGGTGTGACGGCCTTCCACGACATGGCTCGCGCATGGTCGGGCTATCCCGTGGACTCCCTGAACGTCTCGGTGTTCACGCTGGCGGGGCTGTGCGTGGCATTGGTCAAATTTACCGATTGGATGGGGATCGAACGTGGCGACCGGATTTGAGAACGCGCCTTCGGAAATGGTGCAGGCTTACGAGGGGTTGCGCCTGGCGGCCGAACAAGTTGGCGCCGAGACGAACATGCAGCTTTCGCCGGGGCAGGTGTGGGCCATCATTGTGACCGGGGTGATTTCTTCACTCGCGGCATTCATGCAGCGCACATCCAGCGTCCTGCAACCGCTCGCGAACGCATGGGGGGAGCGCATCGCACGCGGTGGTCGGCGAAAAGAGGCGGCGCCTGAAAGTGAGTGACCAAAAGGATCCGTTCACTGTAGGCGATGTCATTGTGAAAGCGTTGTTGATTCTGGCATTGGGCGTACTTGGATTGGCGTTCCTTATGGCGCCCTAACCCCGCCACATTCCCCACCTACATTAACATTGCCGGGCCGACCCATCAGCTGCCCAGCCCGAAGAGGCCCGGTGTCGCCCGCTGAGTTTAGACTAGCCTGTCCTACTCGGCGGGCGTCTATTTTGGGGGGGCTAGCAGTGCAGCTCATCAGACTCGATCTCGTGGATGATGTTTTCGACGGCCCTGTTAAGATCATCAAATCTCACAGCGGCCAAGTCTGCGTCAGTGGTAAGGCGGCGATGCCCCTCAAGAGCAACGAGCGCAAGAAGCTTGCCCTTGGCCTCTTCCCATACAACAGCTTTCATTGCCTGCAATTGTGCTTCTGTCATCTCACTCTCCATTCTCAGGGGTGGGGTTCAGGCGACCTGAGTAGCCGTTCTCTCGCCCGTCGCGCAACGCTAGTTCCATGTTCTCGACAGTGCGCAAAAGCATCATTGTTTCTGGGCTAACCGATCGGGCGGGCCCGCTCATGACGGCAACTTCACAGACCACTTGCATTTTCTCAAGACGCCTGAGAATGCAGGTCGGGCAAAGCATGCCGCTATCGTCACCCGCGTCAGAGATCTTTGTCCAGGCCCAGTAAGGAATGACCAAATCGGGCCAGTTCGTGCACTGACACTCGTCGCATTGTGTACTCATGGATGGTCACTCCTCTCACCGCGCCAATAAGCGTACGCTGCGGCCTGAAACTTCTTACGAGCCGTTTCTTGCAATGCGGCTTTGTGCTTCATCGCTGAGCGCTTTTTCCTGCTAAGTGCCTTCCTTCGCTTGTTTGTCCTGTGGCGCTTCGGGTGGTTTCGTTCGTCTCTTCGATCCAATAGAAACTGCCTAGCCTCATCGCTGTTGCTATCATTAAAGCTCTTGAGTGCCATCATCTCTCTCCATTCTTCGGGACACTTCCCCCAAACTTCCCTCGCGCCCGCTGGCGCAAAACTTCGGGACACAAAATCTGCACATCGTTGATTTCATGGGGAGCGCCGACTTCCCTAGGGAGTGCCATGAGGAGGGGGCGGTTATAAGCATCACGCGTCCTCCGATTTTTCAGGCAGGATCGCATCAAGATGGCGCTCAAGGTCGTAGATTGTGTTGATCGTATCTTGGGGCAGATTGATGCGGATGTTTGACCCACCGGCTGTCTCAATGTCCGCAATCTGCGTGGCCAGCAGCCGCACACCTTTATGGATTTCGCGTGTCGTGCCCTGATAAAGGTCGAGCGCCTCCAGTAAACGTCTGGCATCTTTCCACGGCAGGCCGCGTTGAACAGGCGCCATATACCAGCCTCTGAGTGCCCAGCCCCAGACAATGCCGCCAATGATTCCCATTGCCCATCCGTCTACCCAATGGTCCATCACAGCCCCTCCGTTAACAGGTTGTCTCTCTGTTCACTGGCGGTTTTGGCCAGAGTTAACAGCTTGATCGTTGATTTCATTGGTTGGGCCCCTCCTCGACTGGCCAGCAGTCGTTCTTCTTGATGCGAGAGATCATCGCCTCGGAGACGGGGTAGTCTGCCGCAATGGCGCGATTGGTGTGCCCCTCCTTGATACGGGCCCTTATGACGTTCACGTCATCCCAGCAGAGCTTGGCCGATGGATTTGCATCACCGAACTGATTGGGCGTTCGGGCCCGCCCCTTCATTCGCATGTCTGCCAGGTTGTCTCGCTGGGAACCTAGGAACAGGTGGGCTGGGTTCACACACTGTGGATTATCACAGCGATGACACACCACGCGCTCATTGGGTGGCTGCCTATAATAGAGTGCGTAAGATACACGCGATGCGATATCGACGGCGTGCTTGCTCGTTCTGAATCTGCCGTATCCCCTGACTAGGGAGCCTGACCAATTCCAGCACTCGTCTGGACCCTTGCGATCTACGCGGGACCAGAAATTCAGAGCTGTGAGCCATGTCTCAGCAGGGTTGCTGACCAGTTGTTGCAGTGCAATCCAAGTGGCCGGGTGCGCATTATGCGCGCAATGGTCGAATTGAGGGCTCATGATGTTTGAGCCCGCCCACTAGTGATTTTATGGTTGATCGCAAGTGGTGGGCGATACTGGTTTCGAACCAGTGACCCCTGCCGTGTGAAGGCAGTGCTCTCCCGCTGAGCTAATCGCCCACAATCAGTGGAAAGCGCTGGATTAGTGGTTTGTTTATGGGGCGTCAAGCACTGTAAAACAGGTTCCGAGACAGTCCCGAATATGCATAATTGCATTAAAGGGTTGCGATAACGGGACAACAGAAATCCGGTTGCCTTGATGCGGTCAGATGTGTGGCGCAATCTGGGCAGCGTTTTAGCCCAATTGCGGCGGCTATCCCGTAATCAAGGGACAAAAAGCAGCTCAACTGCACATTCGCTCATACTCTCGAATTTGTTCATTATGAACGGCTGTTCAGGTTCGATATCTTCGATTTCGAACGTTTTATTTCGCTCTTGTACTCGAAAGAGAACGTTGTCATCTAACTATCACACAAGAACGAACGCAATGTTCGCGGTGTAAGAAGGACAGGCTGATTGGTCCTCGAATGGGGGCTGATTGATAAACATAACAAGCCTGGAGAGAGCTTAATGAAAGACTGGTGTGATAATGATGGCGCTGTGCGCCTGCGCGAAAAAATTCGTGAGTACTGGGCCGAGCGTGGCTATGACGTCGACGTAGATCTGGTGGATGCCGGATTTGTTGCCGCCATGCGCAGTGCGCGGACAGATGTGCGCTCGAACATGGTGAATGGCATGCCTCGCCGTCGCCGGATCGACGAAACAAATGGTGGTCGTCAAGACTATCGACCAAACCAGGCGGCCTAGCCGGCAACGGCTCGTATACGTCCCAAAAGTTCTGAATAGTGGTGGAGCACGTCGGCTTTGACGATGTCTTCCACAGGTGCCGCCTCGTATCCAAACGGCACGAAGATAAATGGCAGCCCGGCGTTTTGGGCTGCCTTTTCGTCTGTTCGGCTATCGCCAATCATGATGGCGCGGGAGGGCTGGCCCCCTGACCTGGATACCGTTTCCAGGATGTGACCGCCATCTGGTTTCTTCGCTGGCACGCTGTCAGCGCCAACAACGGCCTCAAACCAGTGCGTGAGACTAAGCTCCGATAGCAGTCGATCAGTCAGCGCCTGGGTTTTATTCGTGCAGACGCACAACATGGCGCCTTCTGCTTTCAATTCCCCAAAAGCAGCTTCGACGCCGTCAAAGACGTGGCTGTCGACCGCAATGTTTTCTTCGTAGTGGGCAATAAACCGGCTCCACAACCCATCCATATCGATCTGGTCCATATCCCGTTGGTTTTGTTCCAGGGCAGCGCGGATCATGGCTTTTGCGCCGTGGCCAATCATCGTTCTGATCTGCTCCAGCTCCACCGCTGGAAGGCCAAGTGGCGCGATCGTGTGGTTGAGCGCGTTCAAAAGATCTGGCGCACTTTCCACCAGCGTCCCGTCGAGATCGAATACGATCGTCCATCCCGCCAGTGAAGCTGATGTTTTCTGCGAAGCGTCCATGAGTTTCCCTTCCAGGATTCAAGGGGTCTTTTGATATCGCGCGGTTTGCTCTAGGGCGGAGGCAGGCGTCAAGCGAGGATCCGTTCGATGGCAAATGAGCGCGAAAAAGAAAATGCTGCTGCGGCGGCGATGGAGTTTGTCGAAGACGGCATGACCATCGGCCTCGGCACGGGATCGACGGCGAAGTTTTTCGTGGAAATGCTGGCCGATGAAATGGCCGATGGCTTGGTTGTACGGTGCGTGCCAACCAGTGAACAGACGCGTAGTCTTGCCGAGTCCCTCGGCGTGCCGCTGGTGCCCATCGACCAGGTTGACCGCATTCACCTCACCGTGGACGGCGCCGATGAAGTCGACGGGACGGGCAATCTCATCAAGGGCGGTGGGGCGGCCCTGCTGAGGGAAAAGATCATCGCGTCCGCCAGTGACCACATGGTGGTCATCGCCGATCCGTCGAAACAGGTCGAACGGCTTGGCGCGTTCCCTTTACCGGTTGAGGTAACGCCTTTCGGGTTTACGATCACGGCGAAACAGGTCTTCGACGAGCTATGTGCATCGGGAATTGAGAAGCCGCGCGTGGTCTTGCGAACGGGCGATGATGGCGACCCCCTCATCACCGATGGGGGCAACCATATTCTCGATTGCCACTGTCAGCGTATTCCCGATGTGGATGCCACAGCAGCAAGGCTTTCCGGCATCGCCGGGGTGGTTGAACACGGATTGTTCATCGCCATGGCCCGCACTGTCATCATTGGGAATGAGGGCGGCGCAGTCGTATTTGAGTACTAGGCCCGATTGCATGGCCGATTGAACAGCCTCATATGCGCGCCTGAGAGCGAAAAAGGAGCGCACCATGGCTGACGAGTACGATTTTGACCTTTTCGTCATTGGCGCCGGATCGGGAGGCGTTCGCGCCGGGCGCCTTGCGGCGCTTTCCGGAGAGCGTGTCGCGATTGCGGAAGAATACCGTGTCGGCGGAACGTGCGTCATTCGCGGCTGTGTGCCCAAAAAATTCATGGTCTACGCCAGCGCTTTTCGTAAGCAGTTCAAGGCGGCTAAGGGCTATGGATGGGATGTGGGCGAGCCGAACTTTGACTGGAATACGTTTTCCCAGGCCATGCATGCCGAAGTCGACCGGCTCTCAGGCATCTATATGCGCAACATGGCCAATGCGGGCGTTGAGGTCATCGAAGAACGGGCCGAGTTCGTGGACGAGCACACGCTTCGGCTCGTCAAAAGCGACCGCACTGTCACAGCAAAGCGCATCTTGATTGCGACCGGCGGCACGCCTTGGCGACCGGACGACCTTCCCGGTGTGGAGCGTACGATCACGTCGAACGAGATCTTCCACCTCGAAAAACTGCCGAAACACCTCGTGATCGCGGGTGGTGGGTATATCGCCTGCGAGTTTGCCCACGTGTTTGCTGGGCTGGGTGTCGAAACTTGTCTGATTTATCGCGGCGAGACGGTTCTGAACGGCTTCGATTTTGACGTTCGTACGGAAGTCCATGAAGGGCTGAAGAATGCCGGTGTGCGTGTGATCACGAATACGGTTTTCGAGTCGATCGAGGAGTCGGGCGAGGCTGACGCACCCCACCGGATCAAGCTTACAAACGGGACCGTTCTGGATGCCGATGTGGTTATGATGGCGGTCGGGCGGCAGCCGGCAACCGAGGGCCTGAATTGCGAGGCGGCGGGTGTCGAGCTGGGGCGCCGGGGCGCCGTGATTGTGGATGACACTTCCAAAACCAGCGTGGACCATATTTTTGCGGTCGGTGATGTCATCGACAAGGTGCAACTGACGCCTGTTGCGATCCGCGAGGGCCACGCGCTCGCCGATACGCTCTACAACGACAATCCCTGGCAGTTCGACTATGACGACATCGCAACGGCCGTGTTCACCCAGCCTGAGGTCGGAACGGTGGGTCTTTCCGAGGCTCAGGCGCGCGCCGACCACGGCAAGATTGATATCTACAAGACCCGCTTCCGCCCCATGAAGAATATGCTTTCGGGCGATGAAACCCGCACCATGATGAAGCTGGTTGTGAGGGCCTCAGATGAAAAGGTGCTTGGGGTTCATCTGGTCGGCCCCGACAGTGCGGAGATCATTCAGGCGATTGGCATTGCCGTGAAAATGGGCGTGACCAAGCCCGACTTCGATCGCACCTGCGCAGTGCACCCGACTGTGGCAGAAGAACTGGTTACAATGCGAAACAAGTTCGTGCCGAACGCCACCTAGCGATCAGGCGGCTTGTTCAGTCGTCGCGGGTTTGCTGGCTTCGAGGCGACGAATGTCCGTTGCGACCGCTTCCAAAGCGTCACGGATCACCTTCAGCCCTCCCCCGCGACCATGGTGGGCGACCAGTTGCCGCCATTGGGGCACGTCATCCTCCGGCGGCCTCACCACCAAATGGCCGCTGCGCGGAATGGCAGTGCCGAGCAAGACCTTGGAAAGGGCGAACCCGGCTTTTGTGTCATAAACTCCATTGCGGGCGTCGGCTTCGAAGACGGATTGCTCGCGGCGCTGTACGCCGTTGAACACGACGGAAAGCGCCGGGGCCTTGTCCGCGGTGACCTGTTCGCGGATGACCTGCGACAGCAGCCTAACACCTCGAAGTGAATAAACATCCGGGTGCATGGGGGCCAGTACGCGGTCAGCCGCTTCCAGGGCACACCGCGTCAGGAAGGTGGCGTTGGGGTTGGTGTCGAAAACGATCAAATCGTACTGGCTGCGCAGGGCTTCGATCTGGTTGAGGAAGTTGATCTTGATCGCTTCAAGGCCTGCAGCGTCAGTTGCGAAGGCGTATTTGGAAATTTCGAACTGACCGGTGACAATATCGAGGCGACCGGCGGGACCGTCCTGGCCTAGCACCTGGTGCACAAGGAGTTCCGGCGAAGGCAGCGTGAAAGGTTCCCGCGAAAGGGATCGCCAATCGGTTGCGGGGCTATGAATGCCGCTCGCATGCGCTGAGGATTTTTCAAACAGGGAGATGACCGAGGCGTCGCGGGCTGCGCGGGCGTCCGCTTCTTCCATGTCGAAGAATACCTGGCTGAGATTGTATTGGGGGTCCAGATCTACCAACAGGACGCGGGAGCGTTCATTGGCCTGTAACGCGCCGAAGACCTGAGCCGTGAGCGTGGTTTTTCCAACGCCACCCTTCAGGTTCATAACCGCAAAGACCGGACAACGCGCCCGGTGAAGCTGGCGTACATCATCCACGAAACCTGCCTGGCCAGCGTCTCCGTCGGAAGTGTGCTTCACCAACGGTGCGAGCGTGGGCTTGAGAGGGCCCGTCAGACGCGCTCGGTCCAGTTGGAAGGGAACGATCTTAACGCCCTGAGCCTCTGCAATTCGCACATCGCGCTGGACATCTTCGCTGCGCAGGCTGTCGGCAGAAACAAGGACAATCATCGCGAAAGCGTGATCAATCCGCTGGCGCACAAGTGCTTCATCTTTCGCTGCCGCTGGCGATGGTGGATACCATGCGGCGATGCCAGCCTGGCGCAGCGCCTCGTGTAATTCCAGCAACGGATCGAGGTCGACGGGGCTATGGGATATATAGACGTGTGCCATGGTCGAAACCCTAGCAGAGTCGCGCAAACCAGACACGCTGAACTCGCAGTTCAGCCATGCGTGATCGCGCAGTTGCAATCGCGCGTTGATGGGCGCGCGCCAGTGTGGTTTCTAGCAGGTCGATTGGAGCAAGAAGATGACATGGTCCCCCTCAGATTGGCGCGCCCTGCCGGCCAAGCATATCCCAGAAGACTACCCGGACGCCGACGCCCTCGCGGCCGTTGAGGCGCGTCTGAAGGGATATCCGCCACTCGTCTTTGCCGGTGAAGCGCGGCGCCTGAAATCTCGACTTGGGGATGTGGCGAATGGCAAGGCTTTCCTGCTCCAGGGCGGGGATTGCGCCGAAAGCTTCAAGGAGTTCCACCCCGATAATATCCGCGACACGTTTCGGGTGATCTTGCAGATGGCTGTGGTGCTTACCTTCGGCGCCGCGAAGCCTGTGGTGAAGGTGGGCCGGATTGCTGGCCAGTTTGGCAAGCCACGGTCCAGTCCGGTTGAGGTGGTCGACGGGGTCGAACTGCCGTCCTATCGCGGCGACAATATCAATGGCATGGGCTTCAACGAGAATGAGCGCGTGCCGGACCCGGAGCGTCTTGCGCAAGCCTACAGCCAGTCCGCTTCGACGCTGAACCTCCTGAGGGCCTTCAGCCAAGGCGGCTATGCCAACCTCGCCAATGTGCACAAATGGATGTTGGGATTTGTCGAACGGAGCCCCCAGGGTGACCGTTACGAAAAGCTGGCGGAGCAGATCACGAAGTCGGTGGAATTCATGGCCGCCTGTGGCGTGAGCCCAGACACCGTACCGCAATTGGCCCAGACAGAATTCTACACCAGCCATGAGGCCTTGTTGCTGGGCTATGAAGAGGCGATGACGCGGATCGATTCCACGTCTGGTGAGTGGTACGACACGTCGGCTCACATGCTCTGGATTGGGCATCGGACCCGCCAGCTTGACCATGCCCACGTGAACTTTGTCAGCGGTATTCGCAACCCGATCGGCGTCAAATGCGGACCGGGGCTTGAGGCCGACGAACTGGTACGCCTGGTTGAGCACCTGAACCCAACCGATGAGGCCGGGCGGATCACACTGATTGCGCGCTTTGGCTCAGAGGGCGTGGCTGAGGGCCTTCCGCCGCTTGTCGACGCGATACAGAAAAGTGGGCGGACCGTGGTCTGGTCCTGTGATCCCATGCACGGCAACACTTTGAAGACCGGCACAGGGTTCAAGACCCGGCCCGTGGACCGCATCCTCAGCGAAGTGCGCCAATTCGTGGATATCGTCTCTGCTGAGGGCGCTTATCCGGGCGGTGTGCATGTGGAGATGACGGGGCAGGACGTTACGGAGTGTCTGGGCGGTGCCCAGGAGATCACCGAGGAAGACCTGTCATCGCGTTACCACACCCATTGCGATCCGCGCCTGAATGGCGAACAGGCGCTTGAATTGGCCTTCCTGTTGGCAGAGAAGATCGAGGCGGTGTCCAACGGGGCGCGTGAAGTCCGGCGCAAGGCCGGCTAGACAGAGGCATCACCCATGCAAAGGCGGGGATGGCCCGCCTGGGCGCGGGCGAGCGAAGTGATTGACCTTGTTCGGCTGTCTCTGCCGATCGCTGTCTCGCGCCTGGCATGGATGCTTATGGGGCTGACCGATGCCATCGTGCTCGGTCAAATGGCACCATCTGAACTTCCCTTTGTCCTCAATGCGTGGCTGCCCATGGGGATCATGCTCGGCTTTGGCATGGGCATCCTTATGGGGGTTCAGGTTCTGACTGCTGAATTGAGCGGGCGCGGCGAAGAGGCCCATAGCGGCAGGATCTTCCGGCGCGGCTTGGCGTGGGCGCTCGGCCTCGGCCTGGTGCTTGTTTTGGTCACCTACCCAAACGCCGACGCGCTTTTCCGGTTCCTATTTATTGAGCTACCCAAGGTTTTGGCAAACTGGCTAAGCAGTGACTTCCAGCCGGGATGGGATGGCCAGGAAACAGTCGGAAGCATCGCGGCTGTGACCCGTATCCTGCTTCTGGGCTTGCCCGGATTCCTCATCGGTACAGTCTGCTCCATGTACCTCGAAGCGCTGCGCCGCCCCCTGCTGGTAACCGGCGTTGGCTATTCGATGGTGGTCATCAATCTCGTCCTGAACCTAGCATTTGTGGCGGGGTGGTGGGGTATGCCTCAAATGGGGGCTGAAGGCGTGGCCTGGGCAACGACACTCACGCGGACGGCTTCTATCGTGTTCTTCGGTGCGCTGGTGGTGTGGTTGACCCCGGCCCTTCGTCCCTCACCGCCATCTCCCGCCGACGAACCTCGCCGCCAATTGGCGGTCGGTACCGGAACAGCGATCAGCAATGTTGCGGAGTGGGGTGGCTTCAACGCAACCTATGTGATCGCGCTTTGGATCTCCGCGGCCGTGAACGTGGTGTACGGGTATGCAACCCAAGTCATGGGCACAGCCTTCATGATCTTCCTGGGCATTGCCACAGCAACAAGTGTTCGCGTTGCGGAGTCCTATGGGCGCGGCGATAGTGACGGCGTGCGCGATGCCAGCCGGCTCGGCGCTGTTGCAACGCTACTGATGGGTCTTGTGCTGGGCGCCTTCTTGTGGGGCGGGCGAGGCCCCATCGCAGCGGGTCTGGTCGATCCCAATGCTGTGATTGATGGCGTGCCTGTGGCCGCGGCGCTCATGTCGGTCTTTTGGCTTGTGGCGTTGACCACCACCTTTGACGGGCTTCAGGTGACAGCATCGATGGCTTTGCGCGCCCAGAATGTCGTCTGGATGCCGACTGCGCTGCATATCGGGTCGTTCTTCGTACTTATGTTGCCACTTGGCTACCAGTTAGGACTGGTCCAGGGACGCGGCGCGCAGGGCATGCTCGAGGCGGCGTTTATCGCACTGCTCTTCGCGGGGCTCGCCCAGGTAATACTGCTAGAATGGAAAACGGCGCAGACCGCAAAGGCCCGCGCCGTTCCAAATCCAGATCCGGTTGGACCCTAGATGTCCTTGAGAGCCGTGGCTGGCTTGAATGCCGCAACGGTTTTCTCGGGAATTTGGATCGTTTCGCCGGTGGCCGGGTTGCGGCCTTCGCGGGCGTTACGTGTTTTGGCTTCAAACGTACCAAAGCCCGCGATTGCGACTTTGCTGCGGTCCTTCACGGCACCAGCAATAGCTTCGAAGACAGCGTTTACGGCTTTGCCAGCTTCATCATGGGTGATGCCAGCCGTGTCGGAAACGTGTTTGGTCAGGTCGCCCTTGTTCATGGCATTCTCCTCTATTTGATCGACCGTCCGGCCGATTGCGGCGACAGAGACACGATTCGTCGGGCTCCGATACGCCGAAACCCCAATAAACACGGGCTATATACCCAGAATCCACCCCTCTTCGCGCTCAATCTGTGACTTTTCCGCCGCACTTAGGCCCTCGGCGCCGGAAAAAAGCGCTCCCAAACGGTCTTTCCCGTCGAGATCGCAATAGTGACGGGCGATTGCCTCGACCTGGGCCTCATCGAGAACCTGGCCGCTTGCGGGCTTCACCGTCTTCAGCGACGGATAGATCTCCGCCATGACAACATCGACGTCCGCAAGCGCGTCTTCGTCCAGTGGTGCCAGTGGCAGCTCGAACGGCCAGAGTTTCGTATTCGGGATCTCATTCATCAGCCAGCTGACATGGGGAATACCCAGCAGGGTCTGGCTGCCAACGCTGCCTTGATATGCCAGCTGCCAACAGGATTTCGGTTGGCCAAGCCCGCGATCCTTCAAGCTCCGCTCGGCAAGTCGAAATTCCGATATGGGGCGGTCATCGCCGAAAGCCGGACGCTTGCCCTCCAGCGTGTTCACCTGGTCCTTGGCCGGCGCGCCCCAGAAAGGGAACGGTCCTTTCGATATGGCGTAATTCATGCCCGCAGCGATGGCGAAGCGAGCATTGGAATTGTCGTCGCGCTCGCGCACCTTTCCAGACAGATACTCAGACATGGCCTGCCAGGGCGCCACGTCGTCCCCAAAGCCCATGGCGTCTGCGGTTCCCATCGGAAAGCCGAGACTGAAGTCGAAACCAAGCAACACCTTGTCTCCGCGCTTCACCAGCTTGGTGACCATGTCATGGATGAAAGTTCGCGCCTTCAGCCGCGTGTCCGGATTAACGGCACGGAACTGAAACTTCAGGCGCGCATCCTTTGCCAGGATGCCGACCCAGATCGAGTTGGCACCCGTCACAGGCTTCGCGGCGGCGCTCCAGTCCACCATGATATAGGCGTCGAATAGGCGCGCCATGGGCTTTAGATCCTTTATGAATGGCTAGGTGAGCTTCACCAGCATTTTGCCCGTGTTCGCACCAGAAAAGAGCCCCATAAAGGCTTCCGGGGCTTTCTCAATCCCTTCCAGAACGGTTTCCTCGAATTTCATCTGACCGGCCGGGATCCAGGTGGACATGTCGCGCAGAAAATCAGCCTGCATGTCCTGATGTGTGGAAACAATGAAGCCCTGGAGCTTCAACTGTTTGCCGACGGCCATTATGATGTTGTGGGGGCCAGGGGCCGGTTCTGTGTTGTTGTACTGGGCGATCATTCCGCACAAGGCGAGGCGCGCGAAGGGGCGAGCACATTCGATTGCCGCCGTCAGGTGGTCGCCGCCGACATTGTCGAAATAGACGTCGATCCCGCTGGGCGCAGCTTCGCTGAGCTGCTTGGCGAGGCCCTGCCAGCCATTTGCGGTGCGATAGTCAATCACATGGTCTGCACCAAGCGACGAGACAAACGCGCATTTTTCAGGGCCTCCAGCGGAACCAATCACCTTGCAGCCTTTGATCTTGGCGATCTGGACAACCGTTGAGCCGACGGCGCCAGCGGCGCCGGAAACGAACACAGTGTCACCTTCCTTGAGCTCGCCGACGCGTAGAATGCCGGCATAGGCCGTAAGGCCAGGCATTCCTGCGACACCGAGAAAAGCGCTCTCGGGGAGCCCCGTTTCGGGCAGTTTACGCGCCATCACCTCATCGGGCGTTGCGGTGAAGCCTTCCCGCCAGCCTGCCATGGAAGAAACTAGGTCACCTTCGGCATAATCTGGATGCGCAGACGCGATCACACGCCCTACGGCGCCGCCCTGCATCACTTCTCCAATGGCGAAAGGAGGAACATAGCTCTGCACGTCGCGCATCCGACCGCGCATGTATGGGTCGACGCTCATCCAGCTGTTGCGGACCTGGATTTGACCAATCGCAGGGGTCGGCGCCGGGCAATCAACGGTCTGAAAGTCTGCCGGTTTCGGGTCACCTACGGGCCGTTGCGCCAGAGCCCAGCCTTTGAATGTCATGTCGCCCATCGTGTGTTCCTCCATATTGTGTCAGCCCCATAAGTGAGCTTTGCGCCTGCTATGTGAAGGGGCATTGGAAAAAACCCCGCCCGCAGCAGCGGTTGCCTCGCGCCATGCTCTGGTGTCTATGCCAGCGAAAGGCCCGAGGGAGCATGCCCGTGGACAAGTTGAAAGTTGGCGTCGCCGGAGCAGGCGTCTTCGGAAATTATCATGCCCAGAAAGCCGCTGCATCAGCGCGAACCGAGTTGGTGGGTATATTTGATCTCGACCTCGACCGTGCAAAGCGCGTTGCGGATCCGTTTGGTGCGGCGGCTTTTGACTCCTACGACCAACTGATTGGCGCTGTAGATGCAATGGTGGTCGCCGTGCCGGCCACGCACCATGCCGCTCTCGTCGGCAAGGCTCTGGAATCGGACAAACACGTCCTTGTCGAGAAGCCGCTGGCGCTCGACGTTGTCTCCGCACGAAAACTCGCTGGGGAAGCGGTCACGCGCGGGAAAGTTCTGCAAGTTGGCCATCAGGAACGGTTCGTGGCCAAGGCGATGGGCATTTTTGCAATCGATGAGGTGCCCGAGCGTCTCGAATCCGTGCGAGCAGGGCCGCCGCCCCAGGCGGGGCGCGCTGGTGATGTGTCTGTGATCTGGGACCTCATGATCCACGACCTTGACCTTGCGGCGTGCTTGATCGGGCGCGAATTCACGTCGGTGCGCGCCCATGGGGAGCGAATTTCCACGCCCCATCTGGATGAGGCGACGGCTGAGTTTGAGTTTGTTTCCGGCGGGTCGGCATGGTTGCGCGCAAGCCGCGCCCAGGATGCCCGCGAGCGAACCATGAAAGTGGTGTATCCTTCGGGGGAGATTTGGGTGGACTTCCTGACCCGGCAGGTCCACAACACGACGCCGTATGAAATCACCGTGGATATCTCCGCCCAGTTGCCAGACCCGCTCGGGCGCGCCGATGAGAGCTTTTTCGCGGCATGCCTCGGAGAAATGCAGAGCCAGGTGCCGGGACACGGAGCCGTTGCCGCCGTGGCAATGGCTGAAGCGGCTGAGGCAGACGCGACGGCATAGTCTTTGCGCTTCAGGGACGGGACGCCTATTTGAACCCCATGACGGATTCGCTCTCGCTTTATCTTGCGCAATTGAACCCTGTCGTGGGTGACATTGCCGGGAACCTGACCGCAGCTAAGACATGTTACGACCGGGCGCGGGAGGGTGAATCCGATCTCCTTGTCTTGCCCGAACTGTTTCTTATCGGATACCCGCCCGAAGACCTTGTGCTGAAACCCTCTGCCATAGAGGCGTGCATGGAGGCGGTGCATGCTTTGGCGGAGGCAACATCTGGTTCCGAGACCGCCATTCTTGTTGGCGCGCCCTGGGCCGAGGAGGAAAAGCTCTATAACAGCGCGCTTCTTCTGGATGGCGGTGAGATCGTCTTTCGTTACGACAAGCGCGAGTTGCCGAATTATGGCGTGTTTGACGAAGTGCGCCTGTTTGACCCCGGCGAAGGTGCTCCTGGCCCTGTGACCTTTCGGGGACGACAAATTGGCATCGCGATTTGCGAGGATATTTGGCTGCAACGGGTGCCCCAGGCCCTGGCCGATGCGGGCGCTGAACTCATCATTGCACCGAACGCATCGCCTTGGCGGCGGACTGTGCGCGAGGAACGCCATTCGACATTTTCAGCGTGGCGCAAAACGGGCTTGCCTTACGTATTTCTCAATCAAGTCGGTGGGCAGGACGAACTTGTCTTTGATGGCGCGAGTTATGCTGTCGATGGAGACGGCGGCGAACATCAGGTGTTGCCGGATTTCGAGGTGGGCGAAGCATCGGTCCGTTTCGATTTTGCGAGCAAGACCTTCGAGAGCCCTGAGGACCACACGCTGACGGAAGGCCTTGAAGCGGAGTACCGCGCCGGGATGCTGGCGCTTCGGGACTATGTCGACAAGAACCGCTTCCCTGGCGTCGTTCTTGGCCTTTCTGGCGGGATCGACAGCGCCTTGACCGCGGCTATGGCCGTGGATGCGTTAGGGGCTGATCGGGTCTGGGCCGTTATGCTGCCATCCAGGTACACCTCTGACGGCTCCCTGAAAGATGCGCGCGACTGTGCGGATGAACTGGGCATCCGCTACGACACGATTTCAATCGCGCCCGGCGTTGACGCGCTCGATGAGATGTTGGCGCCGCACTTCGGCGGAACGCAGCCCGGCACCGCGGAAGAGAACGTCCAGTCGCGCTTGAGAGGCGTCGTGCTGATGGCCTTGTCCAACAAGTTTGGCCCCATGGTTGTGACGACGGGCAACAAGTCAGAGATGGCGGTCGGCTATGCCACGCTCTATGGCGACATGAATGGCGGCTATAACGCCCTAAAGGACTACTACAAAACTGAAGTGTTTGCGCTATCGGCCTGGCGAAACAGCGCCGTTCCGCGCGGTGGTTTTGGTCCGTCAGGGGAGGTGATCCCCCAGTCCATCATAGATAAACCGCCCAGCGCAGAACTGAGAGAAGACCAGCGCGACGATGACAGTTTACCGCCCTATGTCGTGTTGGATGATATCCTGCGCGGACTGGTAGACCGGGATGAATCTCTGGAAGACATCATGGCGCGGGGCCATGACGAGACCGTCGTCAGGCGGATCGAGCATCTTGTTTATCTCGCCGAGTATAAGCGGCGCCAGGCGCCCCCAGGGGTCAAGATTGGGCGCCGCAATTTCGGGCGTGACCGGCGCTATCCCATCACAAACCGCTTCCGGGATACATAGTAAAAACAATTTAAGGTTGAAAACGAGTGGTTAATGGGTTTGGCTTAGGCCTTAACCCATGAAAACACTTGCATTCACCGCTGCGCTTTTCGGCTTTGTTTCCAGCTTGGCCGGACCTGTCCTTCCATTGGTGGCAACAGACACATCGGCCGGAGTGCTGATTGGTACGGTGCGCGCCACCGATGGCGACAGTCTGCGAATGGGAGAACACCGCATTCGGTTGTTCGGCATCGATGCGGTGGAGTCTGCCCAGACGTGCCAGCTAAATGGGGAGCCGTGGGCTTGCGGGCGCGCGTCCCGTCGGGCGCTTGAGCGCCTTGTGGATGGTAAAACTGTAACCTGCGTCGTGCGTGACATGGACCGCACGCGCTACGTTTCGGTGTGTGAGGCTGGTGGGGTGGACATCAATGCCCAGATGGTCCGCCGTGGGTGGGCTGTGGCTTACACCCAGTATTCTACCGATTATGTGGCGCAGGAAACCGCAGCTCGGACCGAAGGTCTCGCCCTGTGGCGGAGCGAATTTGAACGCCCCCATGATTATCGTGCCGCACTCCGTGCCCGGCAGGTCTCGCAGAATACCCCTCAGGAACCGCCGTCCGCCGATTGCAATATCAAGGGCAACATCTCCCGGTCAGGCAGCAAGATTTATCATTCCCCCGGACAGGTGGACTACCACCGCACCCGGATCGACGAGACTCGTGGCGAGCGATGGTTTTGCAGCCCGGCAGACGCGCGAAACTCCGGTTGGAGACCTGCCGCGAGATAGCACCTGCGCCGTGTGTGCTTGACCTTTTCGCCAGTCGATTGGATGACGGGTTGGTAGGAGAATGAGTGATGCACCGACAACACGGCTGACATAAGCGCCAACCGCGGCGCGTCAGATAGTCGGCTCAATTCCATCCTCGAACTTTCAAGGTCATTCATGTTCAGTTTCTTACGCCGCGAAGCCCGCTGGCTGATTGCGGGCGCTTTGCTCACAGCGTTTTCAGGCTTTGGACAAACCTACTTCGTTTCGCTCTTCAATGCGGCTTTGCGCGAGACGTTCGAGCTAAACCATGGCCGGATTGGGCTGATCTATGCCCTGGCCACGCTGACAAGTGCATTCATCCTGTTGGAGTTTGGCAAAATCGTTGACCGATATGCCACGCGCACAACGGCGCTCATCGTCTCAGTGGGGCTAGCTTGCGCCTGCGCACTTCTGGCAGCCGCGCCGGTTTGGTGGGTGTTGTTTCCGGCCTTCCTCGGTCTTCGTCTCTTTGGACAAGGCATGATGAGCCATGTGGCGATGACGGCTACGGGCCGGTGGTTCGAGGCCCAACGGGGCAGGGCGGTCAGCCTTGTGGCCCTTGGATATCCGATCAGCGAAATCCTGTTGCCACCGATCACGGTTTTCGCGATTGCCTGGGTGGGGTGGCGAGGAACCTGGGCCATTGCAGCAGGGTTTCTTCTGATGGTCTGCGTTCCGCTGCTCTATGTGCTTTTGTCGCGCGAACGCATCCCTGCTGGACGCCCCGACGCGAGTTCGCCGGGCGAAAAACTGGCTGAACCCCCGGCAGCCTGGCGCCGTTCTGATGTACTTCGCGAACCGA
>JBCBGZ010000021.1:0-43642 GCA_038526245.1 Pseudomonadota bacterium | reverse complement strand
AAAACAGACATGGTGGCTGGGAAGTCTGCCTTCACACGGCAGGGGTCACTGGTTCAATCCCAGTATCGCCCACCATTTGCAGCAGGTTGTGCGCGGCGAGCGATTTTGATCCAGGCATCAAAAATCGGGCAGAGACTACCCCGGCAGGGACTTACTGAAATAAGACAGGTCTTGGGACCTGACGAGGCCGGTAAGCGTTTTCGTGCCGCCCTTCCGGCCTCAAGGCGAGGCCGTCTAAGGTGCGCCCTGGAAGCCGGGAATATCATCGACGGGCTTCTTTTCTCGATCCACGCCAATCGTCAGCAAGATCGACGAGGCAACGAAGATGGACGAATAGGTTCCGATGATAACACCGAAGATCAGCGCGAAGCTCATGCCGCGCAATACCGGGCCGCCCAGGAAGAAAATGGCCAGCAATGCCAAAAGAGTCGTGCCCGATGTCAGCAAGGTGCGCGACAGGGTTCCATTGAGCGCGAGGTCAATCACCTGCCCCAGCGCCATCTTCTTATACTTGCGCATCTCCTCACGCACCCGGTCGAACACCACTACGGTATCGTTCATGGAATAACCGATAATGGTCAGGAGGGCGGCAATCGTGGTTAGGTCGAACTCAAGGCGCGTAAGGGCAAACATGCCCATGGTAATGGTCACATCGTGGGCCAGCGCGGCCACGGCCCCGACAGAGAACTGCCACTCGAACCGGAACCAGATATAAGCCAACATCAAGACCAGCGCCGCGATCAGGGCCGTCACACCAGCCTGCAACAGTTCACCAGAGACCTTTGGGCCCACAAAGGAGGTCGAATTGATCTCTATCGTGGGAAACTGTTGGCGCAGTTCGGAGACCACCAAATCATTTGCCGCCTGCGGCCCTGCCTCTGCGATCGGCCCTGTTTCAGGCGTCTTGAACTTGATGACGTAGACTTGCTGCGCGTTGGTGCCGGTGCCTCTCGCTTCGTTGACATTGATATCAGCGAGATCCAGCCCGCCCATAAAGGCGCGCATGTCCGAGATTTCGACACCGTCCGGCGCCGACGTCTCGATCACAGAACCGCCCGCGAAATCGACACCGAAGTTCAGCCCGCGTGTCGCCACCAGGGCAATCGAGGCAATGATGAGAAGCGCCGACAGAATGAACGCCGGAAACCGGTACTTCATAAAGCCGACGGACGTCTTGGCGGGAACGAGTTTCAAAAGCATGGTGTCGTCTCCGCCTAGATTGCCAGGGTTTTAGGGCGCGCCCAGCGCAGCCAGCTTGCCGTCATCCACCGCGTGACCACAAAAGCCGTGAAGACCGATGTGACGATCCCGATGGCCAGCGTAACGGCAAAGCCCTTCACTGGACCCGAGCCCAGCAGATACAGAACTGCCGCTGCGATAAACGTCGTAATGTTTGCATCAAGAATGGTAGACAGAGCGCGCTCATAGCCAGCCTGCACCGCCGTAATCGGCGTTCGGCCAGCCGCCTTCTCCTCGCGTATCCGCTCGAAAACAAGCACATTGGCGTCCACCGCCATACCGATCGTGAGAATGATGCCCGCGATGCCGGGAAGGGTCAGCGTCGCGCCCAGGCCAGACAGAGCTCCAAGGATCAGGACAATGTTCGCAAACAGACTGGCGACCGCGAAAGCGCCGATCCGTCCATAGGTCAGGATCATGAAGACCGCCACGAGCAACAGACCGATGATCGAGGCTGTCGTGCCCGCGCGGATGGAGTCCGCTCCAAGTCCAGCACCAACGGTTCGCTCTTCTATGAAGTTCAGCTGGGCGGGAAGCTCGCCCGCCTCAATGATCGCAGCAAGATCGCGCGCCTCGTCCATACCAGCCTGGTTGGACGGGAACCCGCCAGAAATCTGAACCTGACCGCCATAGATCGGCTCGCGAATCACCGGCGCGCTCATGACCTGCTCATCCAGAACGATGGCAAAGCGGCGGTCGATGTTTTGCTGGGTCACCTCTGAGAAGCGTTTCTGGCCAACACCGTTCAGGCGAAAGTTCACAGCCGGGGAGTTATCATCGGGGTCAAAGCCCTGGCTGGCGGTGGCCACATCGGCCCCGGTCACCACGGGTACATTGCTCACCAATAGAGGTTCGCCGGATTCCACATCCCGAAGCAGGCGGAACCCTGTGATCGGAGATCGCCCAAGGGTAATGGCCTGCTCCACATTGGACGGCGTGTCATCCACCAGCGCAAAGGTCAGGTTCCCGGCCTGGCTGAGAACATCCTTGATGCGGGTGGGATCGGGCTCTCCGGGCACTTCCAGAATAATCCGGTTGTCGCCCTGGGGGGTCGGATTGATGTCGCGGACGCCTTCCGGGTCAATCCGGCGGCGGACAATCTGGAGTGTCTTCCCCTGGGCGTCTTTCACATAGTAAGAGCGCGCCGCATCGGTAAGATTGATCTCTATTCGCGTGTCGGTGATCTGACGAATAGAATAGGTGCGCGCGCCGCCCAAAGCACCTTCCACCGGGGTGTTCAGCTCCTGGATTCGGTCCAGCGCTTTTTCCATCGAATCGGCTTCGAGCCGATTGCGTGTCAAACTTACGACAAGTGTATTGTCTTCAACTTCGCTCGCAGCGTAGACCCGGTCCGTGGACGGAGTCCGCAAGGCTTGCTCCACATCTGCAGAGAACACCGTCAGACGGTTTGTGACCACCGTTTCGGGGTCAATCTCCATCAGCAAGTAGACACCACCGCGCAGGTCCAGGCCCAAATTCACCTTGCCGGAGGGCAGGAACCCCGGCCACCAGCTCTGCTCCGCCGCATTGCGCTCGGCGTTAAAAGCCGCAAGCTCTTCCGCCGTCGGGTTTGCCGGCCGGTCAGGTTCGATCCCCAGAAAGGCATTGGAAAAACCATTGGGCAGCGCCATCAGCGCGCCGACCAGAAGGGTCAGGCTGATAAGCGCAACTTTCCAAGGGGGAAACTGAAGCATCTGGGAAAGTCCTTTGGTTGCCGGCGAGGAGACTAGTCGTTTGCAGCCACGGGCGCAGACTTCTCCGGCACATCCGAAATGTAAGCGCGGCGTACACGCACGCGAACGCTATCAGCAAGCTCAACTGTCAGCTCATCATCGCTCGCTTTCGTAACCTTGCCGATCAGACCGCCAGACGTCACCACCATATCACCGCGCTTAACAGCCGCGATCATCTCCTGATGACGCTTGCGCTGTTGTTGCTGGGGGCGGATCAGCAGGAAATAGAAAATCAGAATCAGCGGAATGAAGAATAGCAGCTGTCCGATGATCGGGTTTCCGCCGGCGGCTGGCGCAGCGGCCGAAGCCGGAAGTGCGATAGCCGCAGATAACGCTGCAGCGGCGGCAAAATTCACGAGTTTCATGGCGCGCGGCGCTCCCTCAAGTCCCTGTCCGTCGAAAGATCAAGGCGCCCCTATAGCTGTGTGTGCACCAAGAGGCAAACAACCCCATGGGTGACACATTTGCAGCGCTCAGAGCGCTTTGGAGACACCGTCTCTCAACGGCAACAGCGGCGTCAGCATCGGAACGGACACTTGGCATCCTGCCTGGCGCCAGACCTGGAGGTCTGCTGCTTCGAACGCGCCAACGGGGGCAACCAGCATGCCCTGCCGCGTCAACGCGCCCAGCAACGGGTCCGAGACCTCCGCGATCGCGCCCATTGCAAAAATGTAGTCAAACGGTCCATGGGCCGGACATCCCGTGAGGCCGTCTGCATGCAGTACGGAGACGTTGGCTACGCCCAGGTCTCGCAGCTGACCATCAGCCATGGTTGCGAGCCGAGCGCTGCGCTCCACCGCGACGACTTCCTCAACCAGTCCCGCCAGGAGTGCTGAGGAATACCCGCTTCCGGCGCCAATCAACAAAGCGCGTCCAACGGGTCGTTCGGCAAACTGAGCTGCAGCCAGTATCTGCGCCGTCACTACGGGCGGGGCTATCGTTTGTCCCGCCGGTAAGGGCAGATGGACGTCTTCAAATGCAAGCTCGCGCGCTTCTCCGGGGGCAAAACTGGCGCGGTCTATCGTTTCCATAACCTTGAGCACAGCGGGATTCGTGATGCCGCTCTGGCGCAGGGCGAGAATCAAGCGTGCCGCGCGAAATGGGTCGGCGATCAGGCCTGCCATGCCCGCATCTTTTCCAGAAACCGGTTATGGGTAAGGTCCACATGCAGCGGCGAAACCGAGACATAGCCCTCATAGATCGCCTTGAGGTCTGTTCCCTCATCCGGATTAGACAACGTCCCGCGATAGCCGATCCAGAAATAGTTGTTCCCACGAAGGTCCTCGCGCTTTTCCGTGCGGATGATTTGCTCATCGCGGAACCCCTGGCGGGTGTACTGGATGCCGGCCACATCGTCCGGGTCCCGGTCGGGGAAGTTGATATTAATCACTACGTCATCGGGCCAGCCCTGTTCCAAAACCGGCTTCAGGGCGCGCGGTCCCCACGCTTCAGCGGTTTCCCACGGGCACGAACCGCGACCGCGAAAATTCTGGCTCTGGCTCAGCGCGATGGACGGAATGTTGTGCTGCATGCCGAACATGGCCGCCGCGATGGTGCCGGAATAGGAGGTGTCCTCCGCGATGTTCTGGCCCTTGTTGACACCCGAGAGGATCAGCTCAGGCGGGTCTTCCATCAAGTCGCGCAACGCAAGCAGCACGCAGTCGCTCGGCGTTCCGGAAACGGAAAACACTTTCGGCTCGATCTCTCGCACACGCACAGGCTCAGTCAGCGTCACGGCGCGAGACTGTCCTGACTGTTCCACGAGTGGCGCGACGATGGTGATGTCGTCGCTGATCGTGCGGGCGATGGTCTCAAGCACCTTCAGGCCCGGCGCATTGATGCCGTCGTCATTGGTGAGGAGGATACGGGTCATGGCTTCAGCACCTCCAGACCACCCATATAGCCGCGCAGGGCTTCGGGTAAGGTCACGCTGCCGTCTTCATTCTGATAGTTTTCCAGCACCGCCACCAGAGTGCGGCCCACGGCGAGGCCAGAGCCGTTGAGGGTGTGGACGTATTCGGGCTTGGGCTTCGGATTGTCCTCCGTGGCGGCGGGGCGCCAGCGCGCGTTCATGCGGCGGGCCTGGAAATCCCCGCAATAGGAGCAGGAGCTGATCTCGCGATACTTGTCCTGGGCCGGCAGCCAGACTTCCAGATCATAGGTCTTGCGCGCGCCAAAGCCCATGTCGCCGGTGCACAGAAGCATGCGGCGGTAGGGCAGCTCCAGGCGCTCCAGGACGGTCTCGGCGCAGCGGGTCATCCGCTCCAGCTCATTCAGGCCCTCTTCCTGATTGCGCACGACGGAGACCAGCTCGACCTTGTTGAACTGGTGCAGCCGGATCATGCCCCGCGTATCGCGCCCCGCGCTGCCCGCCTCACTGCGAAAGCAGGGCGTGTGGGCTGTGTAGCGGCGGGGGAGATAATCCGCCTCAATGATGCTTTCACGGACGATATTGGTGAGTGAAATTTCCGAGGTCGCCGTGAGCCAGTAATCATTGTCCGTCTTGAACGAATCCTCGCCAAACTTGGGAAGCTGTCCTGTGCCCAGCATGGCGTGGTCCCGAACGAGCACTGGAGGGCTAACCTCGGTGTAGCCATGCTCTCCCGTTTGGATGTCCAACATGAGGGCCGCCAGCGCCCGCTCCAGCCGCGCCAGCTGACCCGACAACAGCACAAAGCGCGCGCCGGACATTTTTGCTGCCGTTTCGAAATCCATGCCGCCCAGGCCTTCGCCCAGATCCACATGGTCCTTCGGCGCAAATCCTAGATCGCGCGGCTCGCCCACGCGTTTTTGCTCCACATTGGCGTCTTCATCCTCGCCCACCGGAACGTCTGGCAGCGGCAGGTTGGGTGTACCCATGAGCAAGTCGTTCAGCAGGCCTCGCGCTGCGTCTTCCTGCTCGCCCGCCGCCTCTATCGTGTCTTTCGCTTCAGCCACCTCCGTGCGCAGCTGTTCGAACAGCGCGTCATCGCCGCTCGCCTTGGCCTTGCCGATCTGCTTGGACTTGGCGTTGCGCGCGGCCTCGGCTTCCTGCTTGTCCGTCAGCGCTTTGCGAAGGGCGCCATCATGGGCGAGGATCTCGTCGACGACGCTGCCCAAGCCCGCAGACTTCCGGTTCCAGGCCTCTCGAAAGGCATCCGGGTCATCGCGCAGGGCTTTCAGGTCAAACATGTCGGGCTCCGTGTTTCGGCGCCCGTGTTAGTGCAATGTGCCCGCTTGGGGAAGCGCGCTGGCCCAACTAGTCGAAAGGCGAGCCAGCCTCTGCCACAAAGAAAACGAAAAGGCCCCAGACAAGGCCGGCGCCCACCATGGCGAGCCCGACCCAAAAGAGGATCATCCAGTCAAATTCCATAGCGACGCCCATCACCCCGCCTCCGCCAGCGATCAAGACAACGGGCATCAGAAGCCCAATCAAAATTCGGAGGAGTGTGCGCACGTTGGCACCCTTTACTGAGGCACGAGCGCGACCAGTACGGTACCCTCGCTGGCTTGTTCTCCCACAGCGGCGTTAATGGAGTCCACAACACCATCCCGCGGCGCTTCCAGGGCGTGTTCCATCTTCATGGCTTCCATCACCGCCAGAACATCGCCGCGCTTCACGCTAGCGCCTGCTTCCGCGCGCAATTCGATGATCTTGCCGGGCATGGGCGCAAGCACGGCATCGCCGCCCGCAAGCGCGTCGGCTTCGGCTGCATAGTCGGCGATTTCGATCAGGAAACTGTCGCCCGCCGCTGTCACGGCAAAGCGGCGATCGGAGAGGTCAGTGACCAGAGGGATCGGCGCGTCTTGCGGCAGAGTAGCGCCCAGATCCACGTCTTCAACCTCGCCTCCGATCTGCAACCGCACCGCGGCGCGGGGCGGGGCGTTCAGGCGCCAGCCATCCTTGATGGCCCAGGGGCTTGGTTCGCCCGTTTCTTCCAGCAGGATATCGGCCACAGCCGCCAGCGCGGCGGTGCGGTTCTCGACCGGAACGCTTGCCAGGGCCTCGCCCTGCTCTGCAATCCAGTTCACATGGTGGCTTGCTTCACCGAACGCCTCCGAAACGATGCAGCGCCCCAGAAAGCCGACATTGCCCGCCAGCCCGGCCATTTGCGTGTGCGACAGCGCGCCAGCCGTGCGGTCGATGGCGGCATCGCGGTTTTCACCCCAGACAACGAGTTTCGCGATCATCGAATCATAGGTCGGCGGCACGACATCCCAGGTCTCGAAACCGGCTTCCCAGCGCATATCTTCATCAAGATCGAGCGGGCCAAATGCGGCAAGCCGCCCTGCCCCAGGCCGAAAGTCCTCTGCCGGGTCTTCCGCGCAAATCCGCGCCTCTATGGCATGGCCCCGCATTTCGATCTCGTCCTGCGTCATGCCTATGGGCTCGCCACGGGCGATGCGCAGCTGCAGTTCAACAAAGTCCAGCCCGGTGATCATCTCGCTGACGGGATGCTCCACCTGCAGGCGCGTGTTCATTTCGAGGAAGAAGAAATTGTCCGGTGTCACCGGCCCATCGCCATCAACAATGAACTCTACCGTGCCGGCGCCTTCATACTTCACGGATTTTGCCAGATCGACCGCCGCTTTCGTCATGGCGCCGCGTGCGGCATCTGACATGCCAGGCGCAGGGGCCTCCTCGACCACTTTCTGGCGGCGACGCTGGAGGGAGCAGTCCCGTTCGAAGGCATGGATTACATTGCCATGGGCATCGCCGAAGACCTGCACCTCGATATGGCGTGGGCGCTCGACAAGCTTCTCCAGCATCACCCGGCCATCGCCGAAGGCAGACTCGGCCTCGCGCACGGCACTTTCCAGAGCGGCTTTTAGCTCTGACTTTTTGTGGACGAGGCGAATGCCCCTCCCTCCGCCGCCAGCCACAGCCTTGATCAGGATGGGATACCCAATCCGCGCGGCCTCATCGGCCAGGGTGGCCGCGTCCTGCGCTTCGCCTCGATAGCCCGGCAACACAGGCACGCCGGCGGCTTCAGCAATCGCCTTCGCCTCATCCTTCAGGCCCATGGCGCGGATAGTCTCTGGCTTTGGACCCACCCAGATCAGCCCTGCCGCGATGACCGCTTCGGCAAAGTCGGCATTCTCAGAAAGGAAGCCGTAGCCGGGATGGATCGCATCGGCGCCCGTGGCCTTGGCCGCGTTGATCACGGCGTCGAAATTCAGATAGCTGTCAGCGGCTGGCGCAGCGCCAATATGCACAGCCTCGTCGGCCTCGCGCACATGGAGGGCGAAGGCATCAGCATCCGAATAAACGGCCACTGTGTCGATGCCCAACCGCGCGCAGGTGCGCATGATACGGCAGGCAATCTCGCCGCGATTGGCGATTAGGAGTCTTGTGATTTTCATGACGGCCTAGTCCACCCAACCCGGCTTTCGTTTCTCAAGGAAGGCGGCGAGGCCCTCGCTGCCCTCATCGCTGGTGCGACGCGCGGCAATCCGCTTGGCCGTGTCGTGGGACAGGGTCTTGTCGATCGGCTCGCCCACAACATCGTGGACCAGTTTCTTGGCATCGGCGACGGCGCCCGGCGCGGTATCAAACATGAGTTTGGAGAGATACTCCTCCATACTCGCCATCTCGGCTTCATCCTCAACGACATACTGGACCAGTCCCATTTTCTCGGCGTAGGGCGCATCAAAGGCTTCACCGGTCACAAACAGGGCCTTCGCCCAGCGCGGCCCGATGGCCTGGATCACAAAGGGAGAGATCGTTGCCGGCGTGAGGCCCAGCCGCACTTCGCTGAACCGGAACTTCGCCGACTTCATCGCCACGGCCACATCGCATGCCGCAACGAGCCCTGCCCCGCCGCCCATACAGGCGCCCTGCACCAAGGCCAGCGTCATCTGAGGCAGCTCGTAAAGCGCGCGAAGCATCTCTGCGAGCGCGAACGCGTCTTCCTCATTTTCCGCTCGTGTATAGTCTGCGGCAGCCTTCATCCATTGCAGGTCCGCCCCCGCCGAGAAGGACTTGCCATTCCCCCGCAGAATGACCATCCGCAGCTGGGTTTCCGCCCGCAGATTGTCGAACGCATCCGCCAGTTCAGCGACCACCTGCGCATTGAAAGCATTATGCTTCTCAGGCCGGTTCAGGGTGACAATCGCCACGCCGGCCTGCGTCGCGTTCAGCGTGATCGTCTCATACTCGCCCATGGCGCGCTCCTCTTCTTTTCAGGCGCGCGAAAAGGGCACCATCAAGCAAAAACGTCGGCTTGGGGAACGGAACCGCCGGGAGGCGGACCGTGCTTGTTGGCCGTCGGTTGCGACTTCATCAAGCCGATCCAGAGCGTGATGGCAATCGTGGCCAGGAAGGACAATACCCCCGTGACAATCACGATGTCTTCGACATAGGCGCCTGACGCGCCCATCATGCCGCCGATCACAGCGCCAACCACAATCATGGCGATCCTGAATCCACCATAAATCCAGGCGCTCATACCAAAATCGTGCAGACGCTTTCCATACAGGCAAATACTTGGATAAAGCAGCACCATTTCGATGACAAACGCTACGGCGGGAACAGCTGCGGTGGCCAGCCCCCCCACGAAAGCAATGCCAAAAAGGATCGCAAATCCGATCCAGAATGACTTCTGACCAATTCGCCCCGTGGGCACGAACATCACATTCGCGAAGTCAAACCCCTCGGACGCTGGTTTACTGTTTCCCGATGGACCCGCTGCAGGCTGCGCAGACTGCTGTTTGTTGGACTGGGCAAAACCACTCGCCATGGAGGACTGTTGCATGGATGGTGCGGCTTGCTGGGGCGATTCATAAAGCGCCTTGCGCAGGTCCTGTGCTTCTCGCGTGTTGCCTCCGGGCGTGGGCTCGGCAACAGCCGTATCGACGCCATGATGGCGCACGCGCCCAAGCACTTTCAGCCATTCCGCATCGTTTGGGTCACCATTCCACGTCGACAGGTCCGCCGTCTGAAGCCGCGAGAACCCAAGAGGCGGGCCTGACGCATCCAACTGCACCGGCACCAACGCCTTCATCCGTTTCCCAAATTCGGCTTCTTCCTTCACCCAGTCGCTCTCGGCCGAACTTTCAGACCAGGCCACGATCACGCAGCGCGCCGACTTCAGCTCCCGTGCGATGATGCTGTCCCAGGTTTCGCCGGGTGGAATCTCAGGGTCCCAGAACACATCCATGCCCTGGCCCTCAAGGGCTTCGGCAATCAGGCGAACCCGGTCGCGATCCTTCTGCGAGTAGGAGATGAAGATATCGGCCATGGCGCAACCCTCTAATCCCAGACGTTAGCGTTAACGCGAAAGCTGCGTAGCGCCTAGGGACAAGCGATGAGATTACAGTCCCTTCATGTCACGTTCGATCAGTGAGCTTTCGCCCCAAGGTCGGCCATCTGTTTGAGAATCTTGGAGCGATCATCATCGGTCTTCGAACCGACTCCACCGATGATTGTGTGATGCACAGGGCTGAAGCCAGACAAGCCGAGCAATGCCCGCTCAAGCGCCTTGACAGCCCCTGCATCCATTCCAAAGCGGTAGACCAGACTGGGCATGCCCATCGTCACGACAATATGGGCAGATTTCCCTTTCATGAGTTGGACCGGCCAACCGACTTCATCACCCTCCTGCACGATGAAAAAGTCCGCCCGCGCGGCTTGTTCAAAGAACGCCCGTGCTTTCGCAGGCATCGCCCCGATCCACAGTGGAAAAGCAATAAAAACATGGTCGGCGTCGGCGATCTTGGCACGCTCGGAAAGGATGGGCTCGACCGGCGGCTCAGCGAACTCTTCAGCGGTTGTAAGAAGCGGGAAGTCCAAGGCGCCGATATTGATCCGGCTCACCGTGTGACCCGCGCCGCGCGCGCCCTCCTCAGCGGCATCACAAATGGCGTGGATAAGCCGATCTGGTGAAGGGTCAGGATGGGCGTTAATAATACAGACGGTCTTGGACATAGGGCGTCTCCTTCTGAAGCTTATAGCTCCAAAAGTGGGGAACGCTCGGCGCCGCGCCTATGCGTAGGATTACATACGGAACACCCCAAAACCGCGTTCCCCCAGCGGGGCGTTCAGCGTCGCGGAGAGGGCAAGGCCGAGGACGCGGCGGGTGTCGCGCGGGGCGATGATGCCGTCGTCCCACATGCGTGCCGTGGAGTAGTACGGATTGCCTTCCGCCTCGTAGGACGCCCGGATCGGGTCCTTGAAGGCTTCCTCATCTTCCACGCTCCAATTCTCGCCGCGCCGTTCCATGCCGTCACGCTTGACCGTGGCCAGAACAGACGCGGCTTGCTCGCCGCCCATGACGGAAGTGCGCGCATTCGGCCAGAGGAACAGGAAGCGCGGCGAATAGGCCCGTCCGCACATGCCGTAATTGCCGGCCCCGAAACTGCCACCGGTGACCAGCGTGAGCTTCGGCACCGACGCCGTGGCGACCGCTGTCACCATCTTCGCCCCGTCCTTGGCGATGCCGCCCGCTTCGTATTTCGAACCAACCATGAAGCCGGTGATGTTCTGCAGGAACAGCAGCGGAATGCGGCGCTGGTCGGCCAGCTCGATGAAATGTGCGGCTTTCTGGGCGCTCTCACTGAACAGGATGCCATTATTGGCGAGGATCGCGATGGGCATGCCGTAGAGATGGGCAAAGCCGCAGACCAGCGTGTCGCCATAGAGTTTCTTGAACTCATGAAACTCAGACCCGTCGACGATCCGGGCAATCACTTCGCGCGCGTCATAGGGCTCACGCACATCCTGGGGCACCAAGCCATGCAGCTCGTCCGGGCTGTAGAGCGGCTCCAGCGGCTCGGCGAGGCCCACCGTGTTCGGCTTTGGCTGGTTCAGCGTTGCGACGATGGAGCGGACAATCGCCAGCGCATGGTCATCGGAGACGGCATAATGGTCAGCCACGCCCGATTGGCGGGCGTGAACATCGGCTCCGCCGAGGTCTTCAGCTGAAATTACTTCCCCCGTCGCCGCTTTCACCAGCGGTGGGCCGCCGAGAAAGATCGTGCCCTGTTTGCGCACGATCACGGTCTCATCGCTCATCGCCGGCACATACGCCCCGCCCGCTGTGCAAGAGCCCATCACGGCCGCGATCTGGGGGACGCCCTTCGCGCTCATATTGGCCTGATTGTAGAAGATGCGCCCGAAATGCTCCCGGTCCGGAAAGATGTCGGACTGCAGCGGCAGGTTCGCGCCGCCGGAATCGACCAGATAGATGCAGGGCAGATGGTTCTGTGCGGCAATCTCCTGCGCACGCAGGTGCTTTTTCACTGTGATCGGATAATAGGTGCCGCCCTTCACCGTCGCATCATTGCAGACGATAACGCATTCGCGCCCCTCAACTGTGCCGACACCGGTAATGATGCCTGCGCCTGGCGCTTCATCGTCATACATGCCGTTGGCAGCCAGCGCGCCGATCTCCAGAAACGCAGTGCCGGGGTCCAGCAATCGCTCAACGCGCTCACGTGGCAGCAGTTTCCCACGCGAGGTGTGGCGCTCTCGAGACCGCTCGGGCCCGCCCAAGGCAATATCAGCCGTCCGGGCCTCCAAATCTGCAACGAGCCCATCCATTGCCGCAGCATTGGCAGCGAATTTCGGGGATGCGAGATCAAGTTGGCTTTTCAGAACGGGCATGGGACCTGGAACTCTTGGTGGCGAGGTGCCGTGTTAGCGTTGCCCGCAGCGAATGTCGAACACACGGTTTGCGCACCGTGATGGATGCGCGCGGGGCAATCGCGCCCTATACTGTGGCCATGCCTGATTCAGCGACCACAAACGCCCCCGAACTCACAGTGTCGGAGTTAGCTTCAAACCTGAAGCGAACTATTGAATCAAGTTTTGACCGAGTGCGGGTTCGCGGAGAACTAGGCCGCGTGACCATAGCCCGCTCGGGCCACCTCTACGCAGATATCAAAGACGATAAGGCCGTTCTGAATACCGTGATGTGGAAGGGCCAGGTCAACGCCCTGCCCTTTCGACCTGAGGAAGGTCTGGAGGTCGTCGCAGAAGGCAAATTGTCCATCTATGCGGGCCGGTCCAACTACCAGCTCATTGCCTCTTCCATGCGTCCTGCTGGGGCCGGGGCCCTCATGGCGCTGTTGGAAGAACGCAAGAAAAAGTTGGCGGCGGAGGGCCTGTTTGATCCAGCCCATAAGAAACCCTTGCCAAGACTGCCCAAGACCATTGGCGTGGTGACATCCCCAACAGGCGCTGTAATCCGAGACATTCTCCATCGCATTCGGGAGCGGTTTCCTGCGCGCGTGATTCTCTGGCCGGCGCTGGTTCAGGGGGATCTGGCAGCGAGCCAGATTGAGGCAGGGATCAGAGGATTCAACGCCATGGCGGGCGAGGCCCGACCCGATGTGCTGATCGTCGGACGTGGCGGCGGCTCGATCGAAGACCTCTGGCCGTTCAACGAAGAAGCCGTCGTTCGGGCAGCCTTTGAAAGCGCGATCCCGCTCATATCCGCGGTCGGCCACGAGACAGACACGACGCTGATCGACTTTGTGTCCGATGCCCGCGCGCCAACGCCAACGGGCGCCGCTGAAATCGCTGTCCCGGTACGCTCTGAACTCTTGCTGCAGAATGAGGAATTCGCCAGCCGACTAAAGCGCGCTTTGGCCCAAAGGGTCCGGCAAGGGCGCGAACGCCTGCGCGGCTCCCGGTTGCCGTGGCTTGAAACGCTAGTCGAGCGCCCACGCCAACGGCTCGATTATGCCAGCGCAAGTTTGCCTCGTGCCACGGCCACCTTGCTGGACCGTTTGCGCGGACGGCTCGATCGCGCCGGGTTGGCACTCCCATCTCCCATAACTCTGGTTCAGGCTTCGAAGCAGCGGCTTGCCCTGACCAGTTCTGCTCTTGCGAACGGGTTGAGACGTACCACACAGTTGAAGCGGCTGGCCTTGTCCCAAGCGTCAGGCGGACTTCGACCGACACCGTTGCAGCGTGAGACAAGCCGGGCCCGAAAAGCACTCATCGACGTGGCAAGCCGCGCAAGGCCCGCGCTTGCCCGGAGCCTGGAGGCGAGAACGGCACGCCTCGCGTCCAGCGCGAAGCTGTTGGATGCGCTTTCCCACCAATCCGTGCTGGAACGTGGCTTTGCGCTCGTCCGCGCGGCGGATGGTTCAGTCGTGCGATCCGCAGAACGCGCGAGCCAGGCTGAACGGCTCGAACTGACCTTTGCGGATGGAAGTGTTGCAGCATTACCGACTGGAACGACCACCAAGCCCGCCAAGAAGCCGGTGCGGAAGAAACCAACTGGTAAAGCAACGCCGAAAAAGGCGGATCCAGAAGATCAGGGCAACCTGTTCTAAGCGCGGCTTGGTCTAGACGGGTTTGACAATCACGACCGTAGAGCGTGACCCATCGACAGTGATCGATTGACCATTGCTGATATCGCTGCCGTCTGCGCTTTCAGCAGACCATTCCGTATCGCCAATGCGAACGCGTCCACGGCCCGCCACAAAATCCACCACCGCAGTGCCGCGCGCCCCTAGCATGCGCTCCATACGCTTGTTCAACCCAGGCTCGCCGGGCCCGCCGGTTCGCAACCCCTTCAGTACCGTACGCCCGAGCACGATCAGCACAATCGATGTCAGGAAGAACACTGCAAGCTGGGCAGTCCAGCCACCGAGCATACCCGGAGCGAACGCGGTCCATGTCGCTGTCACCAGAGCTGCCACCGCGATGAGCAATAGATCGAATGTGCCGAGCATCATTTCGATACCGAAGAGGATGGCGGCGATCGCCAGCCAATGCCAGATCGTGACCGGCCAGAGGAAGTCGTAGAGCGCCTGTTCCATGTGCTGCCCTCCTTAGCTGCCGCCCGGTGTGGACGGCGTGCGAGGCGGAGCGTCCGCCTGTTTGGCCGCGGCCGCGTCGGTCAGGCTGCGAACGCCTTCAATCGCCCCGACCAATGATGAAAACTCAGCAGGAACAATGACGGTCTTTTGCTGCGGGGACTCCGCGAGCTTGGCGAAGGCGCTGACATAGGCCTGACCCAGGAAGTAATTGATCGCGTTGACATCGCCCTTCGCAATGGCCTGACTGACCATGGCGGTGGCTTTCGCTTCGGCTTCAGCTTCCCTCTCGCGCGCTTCGGCATCCCGGAAGGCGGCTTCCCGGCGCCCCTCGGCTTCGAGGATCTGTGCCTGTTTCTGTCCCTCGGCCTTGAGGATGGCGGACTGCTTCTCTCCCTCCGCCGTCAGGATTTCCGCGCGCTTCAAACGCTCGGCTTTCATCTGGCGCGCCATGGCCTCTGTAATGTCGGCCGGCGGCGTCAGGTCAGCGATTTCAATACGTGTGACTTTCACACCCCAGGGGTTCGTGGCCGCATCCACAACCGACAGCAGGCGCGCATTAATCTCGTCCCGGTTGGAGAGCACCTGGTCCAGGTCCATCGAACCAACGACCGTTCGAATATTCGTCAGGGCGAGATTGGTGATTGCGTTGCCGATGTCATTCACCTCGTAGGACGCAGCCACGGGATCGATGACCTGCGTAAACACAACCGCGTCGCAGGACACCATCGCATTGTCCCGGGTAATCACTTCCTGGGTGGGAACATCCAGCACCGACTCCATCATGTTCATCTTGCGCCCCACACGGTCCATGATGGGAATGATTGTATGCATGCCTGGCTGGAGCGTGCGCGTATAGCGGCCAAACCGCTCAACTGTGTAGTTGAAGCCCTGTGGGACGAACTTGAAGGCATTCACCAGTGCAACAATGGCAACAACCAACAGGACGATAAATACGATAACCGGATCCAAAGCTGACCCTCCCAAGTCAAAACCGTTTCCTCTCAGATGGGGAGAGTCTTCTCGCTTATCAATAAAAACGGCCCTGCCGCGCCTGGCAGGGCCGTATTCGTATTCCTGAAAAGTTTGAGAGACTTAGAGCTGTGCCAGCATGTAGTCGGCGCTTGAAACTTCAAAGCCTGGACCCGCTTCCACGTTCAACGCGTCAACTTTGCCGTCCTTGACGACCATGGAATAGCGCTGGGACCGCTGGCCCATTCCAAAGCCGCTCGCATCCATGCCGAGTCCGAGCGCTTCAGCAAACGCGCCATTCCCATCGGCAAGCATCCGCACCTTTCCGCTTGCCCCGGCGCTCTCGCCCCAAGCGCCCATGACAAACACATCATTCACGGATGTGCAGACAATCTCATCAACGCCTTTTCCAGACAGCGCGCTGGCTTGCTCAACAAAGCCGGGAAGGTGCTTTGCCGAACAGGTTGGCGTGAATGCGCCTGGTACGGCAAACAGCGCCACGGTTTTACCCGCAAACACTTCGGCAGTTGTCCTCGGCTGCGGCCCGTCCGCGGTCATTTCCATGAAGGTTGCTTCGGGCAGAGCATCGCCGACTTTAATGGACATGTGGAATCTCCTTGCTTGCATTGGAGTGGGGTCTGTTGCCTCGCAAATGGGGCGTGCCCCGGTGCGATCAACCGATTTGTTCAAACAGGCTTGCATTGCGCCCTGCTTTCGAACAGCGTGGTGGGGTGGGAGGTGCGACCGCCATGGCAGAGAACCTGACCGGAAGACTCTTGATCGCAATGCCGAGCATTGGCGATTCCCGGTTCAAACGATCGGTAATCCTCGTGTGTGCCCATAGCGATGAATACGCCATGGGTCTGGTGCTGAACAAGCCCATGGATGGCCTGATCTTGCCGGATTTGCTCGACCAACTCGATATTGAGTCAAGCATCGAACTCCCGCAACGGGCCGTGCTTGACGGAGGGCCGGTGGGCAATGACCGTGGGTTCGTTCTCCACAGCGGGGACTACCAATGCGATGGAGCAACCCTTGATGTCGGTGATGATGTCTGCCTGACGGCAACGCGCGATGTACTCCACGCCATCGCATCGGAAGACGCGCCGCGCGCGTCAACACTGGCATTAGGGTATTCCGGGTGGGGGCCTGGCCAACTCGAAATGGAAATGCAGGAGAATGCGTGGCTGATCGGGCGCCCCGACCCGAACATTCTTTTCGGTGAGGACCATGATACGAAATGGACCCACGCCCTGGACCTGATAGGTGTGCCCTCAGGAAGGCTTCAATCGGCGCCCGGCAGAGCCTGATATCGCTAGTCTTCTGCGCTGAGCCGATCCAAAGCCGCGGCCTGTGTCAGGGGCCGGCCGAGGGCAAATCCTTGCGCATAGTCGAACCCGAATGCCTTGAGCTGATCCATCTGCCAGAACGCTTCCACGCCTTCGCCGGTCACTGTCATTCCCAAATCATGGCAGAGCGTCGTGACCGCTTTCAGAATTGCATCGGTTCGCGGCTCGCCAAGGCGGCGCACCAGATCAGGATCAATTTTCAATCCGTCGGCAGGAAGGTCTGCCAACCAGCTAAATGAGGAGTGGCCGGACCCAAAATCGTCCAGGACAAGACCGGCCCCGCAGGCTTTGAGCGCCTGCGCAGTTTTCAAGGCTTCCGCCGCATCACGCAGGGCGGCCTGCTCGGTGAGCTCAATACGCAAGGTGCTGGGCGCCAGCCCATGGCCTTCCACCAATGCCTCCACCAAACCCACCAGCCCCGCATGTTCGAGGTCTCGGCCGGTCAAGTTGACGTGGACAAACAAGTCTTCCCGCTGGCTGGCCAATTTCCAGTTCGACAAGGCCTCCGCCGCGCGGATCAGCATATTCGAGGCAAGCCCATCATCCTCGAAACGTTGGGCCGCGGTTATGGTCGTCAGGTCTGCGTCCCATCGGGCCAACGCTTCAAACCCAACCGTCTTGCCATTGGCAATTGAAATGATGGGTTGAAAAACCGGCTCGAGCGCAGGGCCCGGCGTGTCGACGTGGTCCGCATCGGTCGAGCGGCCGGGTCCAGACAGCACCATGCCCTTGGCTTCATCGTCATGGAGAAATGCCCCGACAAGTTGAATCTGCCGGCCATCAGCCAAACCGATGGCACAGTTGACGCTCACCCCATCGCCTTCGAGGCCCAAAAGCAGGCGGCGGCGACTAAATCCATCCAAAAGCGGCGCGATACCATCCGTCGACCACGTCCCCCGCAAGGCCCCAAAATCTGATCGTGGCGGAACATCAAACTCCAGCCGGCGCGCCCTCGCATCCCAGCGCCAACTGCCCTCATACTCCTGTCTGTGATCCGGCGATGTCATGTGACTGGGTCGTCCTTCAGCCGTCCATAAAGAACGTGATCGCGTCGACGACCGCCAATTTCCAGGTATTGTCGCGCAAGGCCCTCCTCGGTGAAGCCACACCGTGTCAGCACATTCCGAGACTTTATGTTTTCCGGCAGAGTCCCGGCATCGACCCGGGACAGGCCAAGCGTTTCAAAACACCACCGACACACACGCTCCAGTGCTTCGACCATCATGCCCGCACCGGTTGCCTCGGCTAGAAGCCAGTATCCGATAGACGCTGACTGGGCTGGTCCTCGTCGAACGTTCGTGACCGAGATACCGCCCAACAGCGCATCGCTTTCCCGATCAAATATCAGATAGACATAGGCGCGATCATTGCGCCATCCGGTGCGCCAGGCCTTCAGCCGGCGTGCCCAGTCATCGCGCGAGAGGGCGTCGCTCGGCCAACGCGGTTCCCACGGTTCCAAGTGTTGGCGACTGATGCGACGTCCTATGGCCCAATCGGTATAATCGCCCCGCTCAGGTACTCGTATGACCAGTCTTTGGGTGGTCAGAACAGTTTCACGGGCGGGTAATGGCATCATCTGGTGGCGGCCATCTCTCGAATTCGATCGCGCACGGCGCTCAGTTCTGCCGGGATGGTCTCAAACACTTCGGCTCCCGACAAGGCACCTTCACACCTCTTCGGAAGCGGCACGTCTTCGCCTGTGGCGCTCGCAACGGTTTCAGGAAACTTCGCCGCATGCGCTGTGGCCAGGACGATATCGACCGCTTCACTCTCGGCGAGCGTATCAGCGGCAACCGTGCCGACGGCCGTATGTGGGCAGATGAGCCAGTCGGTTTCATCCTTGACCAGCGCAATCTCACTCAGAGTTTCATCGTTCGTCACAGTCTTGGCAGCAAACCCCATACATCCCAGAGGCCCCGAAATGGTCTCAGGGAGTTCAACCTCACCGCGTTGCGCAAACGCGCCATAGAGGGCAGCAATCGCCGCATCATCGCGCCCGCTGGCTTCAAACAATACCCGCTCCAGATTGCTCGGCACCGTGATGTCCATGGCTGGGCTTGGGGTTGGCCGCGTCTCGCTGCGCGCCATGCGGCCTGTTTCGAAAACCGTCCGAAGCGCATCATTTTCGTTCACGGCACACAGCGCTTCAAAACCTGACAGCAGTCCACAGCGCGCGGCCACATAGCCTGCAAGCGCGTCGCCCATATTCCCGCTGGGCACCGTAAACCGAACGGGTGTGTCCTTGCCGAGGCTCGCCTGGGCCGTTGCGTAGTAAACCGATTGGGCAGCAATGCGCGCCCAATTAATCGAGTTCACGCCCGAAAGCGCCACCTCGTCGACAAAGCTGCTGTCACCAAACAGGGATTTCACGATCTTCTGACAATCGTCGAAATCACCGTCGACCGCCAGGTTCAGAATGTTGTCAGCGCCCGTTGTGGTCATGAACAATCGTTGGACGCGCGATATCCGATCATTTGGATGAAGAATGACGAGCGAAACGTGCTTGGAACCGGCAAAAGCCGCCGCAGCCGCGCCGCCGGTATCACCGCTTGTCGCACAGACAATCGTCATGCGCTTCCCAGCACGCTCCAGGGCCCAGTCATAGAGCCGGGCGATGAACTGCATCGCTATATCTTTAAACGCCAGCGTCGGACCGTGGTGCAGTTCCATGAGGAACCGTTTGGGCCCAATCTGGACAAGCGGCGCGACAGATGCGTGCGCGAAGCCCTCATAGGCCTGCTCGCAAAGCTGTGCCATCTCGTTATTGGTGACTGCGTCTCCTGCAAACGCTTTCAGGATGCGAGTTGCAACTTCTGCATAGGTTTCGTCAAAACCTGGACGGGCGATCTGCGGATACGCTTCTGGAACATAAAGGCCGCCATCGGGAGCCAGACCAGCAAGGCATGCAGACAGGAAATCGACGGGCTCTGCGCCGCCACGGGTCGAAATATACTTCATCACCTGCCTCGAAGGCTGAATCGCCCCTGTGAGGCGTGAAACACGAAGTACATGACAAACAGTGCGGCTGCGAGCCCCCACCATGTGATCGCATAGCCGAAGTGCCGTTCCGGCGGCAGATCATCGATCGGCTTCGGCGCGCCATATGGGTTTGTCGTCGTCCTTGTACGGGTCAGGTCGTCTGCATTGAGGATCACGATATCTATCGGCTCCGCGACGCGCTGGATATCGCTCAGACCGTACCGCCCAAGAATGCCCGGAAGGTCGAACGTGTACCAGCTGTTCTCATCGGGTTGGTTGCGAGCAGACGCCCGAGTCTCGCGGGCAAACACCCGGACTTCAGCTTCAAACATGACCCCGGCGGGCACAGCGGTCTGGACAGGGCGTGGCCCACCGGTGGCATCCATCATGTAGAGGAGCGTTTCGCTGCTGCCTGTCGATAGAACGTTCACGGGCACATAGCGGCGCCAAATCGGCTCGCTGTCTGCAATGCCATAAACATGCTGGATTGGTGCATCGCCCAGATCCAAAACTTCCATCTGCATCGTTATGTTTTCCGGAAGGTCTTCCGGCGCCGCACCACGCTTATCGGAATAGCGCTCATACTGCCAGTTCCCGAGCAATATGAGGATGACGAGGCTGACCAGCGTCAGCACCGTCATCACCGGAAGAGGTTTGAATTGCATCTAAGGCGGCTGGGGAGCGACGGCCGCTACGCCCCGAGGACCAGGAACGGCACCACGTACACAAAGGCAAAAAGGAACAGCCAGACGACGTCCACAAAGTGCCAGTACCAGGCTGCTGCCTCAAAGCCGAAATGCTTCTCCGGCGTGAAACCGCCCATCATCAGGCGCAGCAGGCAAACGCAAAGGAAGATCGTACCGATCAACACGTGAGCGCCATGGAAGCCGGTCGCCATGAAGAACGCAGAGCCATAGAGCGTGCCGTCGTAGGTGAACTCGGCATGGCCGTACTCGACGACCTGCAAATAGGTGAAGAACGCGCCGAGCAGGATCGTCAGGATCAGGCCGGTGCGCGCACTGCCCCGGTCGCCATGCTGGAGGGCGTGGTGCGACCAGGTGATCGTCGTGCCGGAGAGGAGCAGAACCAGCGTGTTGATGAGCGGCAAATGGAACGGATCAAACGTCTCCACACCCACAGGCGGCCAGTCTGCAAACCGGCTTAGACCGTCTGCGTAAATGGGGTTGGTCGCATCCCATGTGTCACCCACGCGCGCATCATGGAAAATCGCGAACTCGAAAAAGCCCCAGAACCACGCCACGAAGAACATAACTTCCGAGGCGATAAACAAGATCATGCCATAGCGCAGGCCAATCTGGACCACAGGCGTGTGATCACCGCCGCGGCTTTCCTTCACCACGTCCATCCACCACCCGATCATGGTGTAGATGATGATGGCAAAGCCCACGAGCATCGGCCAAAGCGTGCCCGCCTCAAGGCCGAAAATACCCTTCATGTAGATGACGGCGCCAATCGCGAGTGTGAGCACACCGACAGAGCCGACCAAAGGCCAGGGAGATGGATTTACAAGATGGTAGTCGTGATTGACTTCGCCGTGGGCCATGGAGAGACGCTCCGCCATAGGTATATTTGCTGATTTGCGCCTGTTTAGACTGCGCTGGGAGCGGTTGCCAACCGGCTAATCGAGGTTGGTATCATTGGACGCACCCGCCCATTCGCTCGCGGGGAAGAAGGTATAGGACAGGGTAATGGTGCGAACGTCTTCCATAAGGCGTTTTTCATCCATCGCTGGATCGATGAAAAAGACCACTGGGAGTGACTTTGTTTCACCAGCCTGGATCACACGCTCCTCGAAGCAGAAGCACTCCAACTTGGAGAAATAGGGTCCCGCCTTGTGCGGGGTCACATTGTAGCTGGCGATAACGGACACCGGCTCGGTCGAAGTGTTGGTCACTTCGTAGAACGCCAATCCATGCTCGCCGAGGCGAATCTCATGGTTGGGCTCAAGCGGGCGGAATTTCAGCGGCGCGCCGCTCACATTGGCATCAAACCGAATATCGACGGTGCGATCCAGCACGGCGTCAGGCGGCTCGGTCGCCACCCTTGTCGTTCCACCAAACCCGGTGACGCGGCAGAACGTGTCGTAAAGCGGCTTCGAGGCGAATGACAGCCCAAGCATGAACAAGGGCAATCCGACGAATACCAGGGCCGTGCGCAGATTAGCGTTCATCGCCCTAAAAGCCCCCATCGGCCATACCAGTGCCTTGGCTCAAGCGAATAATCGTGATGGCCAAGACCATAGCAACGAACGCGACCAGAGCCAGTGCCAGCCAGAGATTGCGCTTTCCGCGCGCCCTGGCTTCTTCCTCGGTCAGTGGGCGTACTTTGAACTCGTTGTCTTCCGTCATGACAGCCACTCCGTTACGGGCATGTGCACGCCCAGCAGGTGCTCGCCCATCAAGACAGCGAACACGGCAAAGAGATAGACGATTGAGTAGGCGAACAAACCCGCTGCGGCCTTATGGTCCGACTTGCCAGCTTCGGCATCGCCCGCGGCCGTGCGCGCAACCTTGACCGATAGGTACAGGAACGCGCCCCCGAGCCCCGCAGCGGCAACGCCGTAAATCCAACCGCCAAGCCCTGTCACCACTGGCAGCAATGAGACCGCGAGAAGGACCAAGGTATAAACAACGATCTGGTGACGGGTTGCACGCGCACCGTGGGTCACCGGCAACATCGGAACGCCAGCCTTGGCGTATTCCTTGTGCGCGAGCAGGGACAGGGCCCAGAAGTGAGGCGGCGTCCAGAAGAAGATGATGGCGAACAATATCCAGGCATCGAGCGGCGCGCTACCCGTCACCACAGCCCAGCCGATTACGGGAGGAAAGGCCCCTGCCCCGCCACCGATCACGATGTTCTGGGGCGTCGCCCGCTTGAGCCACATCGTGTAAATGCCGCCATAATAGAAGATCGAGAAGGCCAGCAGCGCCGCCGCCAGCCAATTGCTCGCCATCCACATCAGCAAGACAGACACGCCCGAAAGGACGAGGCCGAGCGTCAGCGCTTCCTCGGCTGGCACGGCGCCGGATGGAATGGGCCGGGTCGATGTACGCGACATGACCGCGTCGATGTCCGCGTCATACCACATATTGATGGCGCCTGCCGCGCCTGAGCCCATGGCCACGGCGAGAGTGGCGATGGCGGCCATAACAGGATGCACCGATTGCCCCGTTACACCTTGCGCAGCGACAATGCCCACAAAGCCCGTGAACACCACCAGCATCATGATGCGCGGCTTGAGGAGGTTGATATAATCCTTGGCGCTGGCCACCGGGACGGTGACGGGCGCGGCTGTCTGGTCGGTCATGGGTCTGGCCGGCTCTCTTTTTACGTTTTCCGGCGGCGAAGAGCCGCGTCTGCGATGCAAATGACAAAGATGACCAGTGATGTCAGCGTGGCAAAGTAGCCAATCTCAGCGATGAGTTCATAGGTCTGAAGTGTGTCCTGCACATCCTGATAGCGGCGCGGCATGCCCTGCAAACTGAGAAATTGCTGCGGAAGCGTTGCGATCCAGATCCCCAGCGCAAACAGACCCACCTGAAAAATGGCGAGCCAGCGCCTGAAGGGCAGGCCGAACGCTGCGGTGAGACACGCATAGGCCGAGGCCAGGAACAGGAACCATAAGCCAATGAGAACGGTATGGTGGGCATGGGCAACCGCATAATAGGTGTCATGTAGCGCCGTATCGATGGAAGCATTTGCGAGCGCCGCACCACCAATGGCGAGTAGCGCAACTGTCACCGCGCTGGACACGATCGCGAGCGCCGCAGCCTGGTAGCCGACTTTATCCAGCTTCCAGAGGCGCACTGCGGCATAGGCAGAAAGACCGAGGAAAATCGTGGCGATCCCAATGAACCAAAGGGGATGACGCGGTAGCAACATCAACCAGTCGACCAAGCCTGGCTCGCTGGCCTCGGACAGTGGGGGGTACAAGACCCATCCCTCACCGGGCCCCTGCCCACTTGCGAACTGGCGGTGTCGCCCACTGAACAAGCTCGCAATAGACAAACCCGCCCCGGCAAGTGCGCAAACAGACACTGCCAGGCCGCCCCAGAGTCGGTCGCGAACCAACACCAAAAAGCCTAGCCCAGCGCCCAGCGAGATCACGGCAAGCATGGCGATGCTGAGCCAGACTTCCGGGGCACCGAAATACCACAAGATGTGTTGCAGGAGGACAGGATCTCCACCGCCGGATGGGTCGAAGAACGTGGTGCCGAAATTTCGATCTGTGACCAGCGTCCCCAGAACAAACCCGCCTGCGGCGAGCACCGCTGCAAACACCGCAACCAGGCTCCCGAAAATCCACATTGCTGTTCGGCCCATACGATTGCCCCGAATACAAAACAGGCCCGCTTTTAGCGGGCCTGCTCGAACAATTTCAACTCAAACACCAGCCTAGTGACCAGCTTCCGCCTTCACCACAGGCAGGGTTGAATACTGGTGGTATGGCGGGGGTGACGACAGGGTCCACTCCAACGTCGTGGCGCCCTCGCCCCATGGGTTTGCATCGGCCTTGCGACGACGCAGCATGGATTCGATCAGCAGGACAAAGAAGACCACGGTCGCAACCATCGTAATGAAATATCCGATGGTCGACACATAGTGCCACTGATGGAACGCTTCGGCGTAGTCCACATAGCGGCGTGGCATGCCGTTCAGGCCGAGGAAGTGCTGCGGAAAGAAGATAACGTTCGAGCCAATGAACATCAGCCAGAAGTGAACTTGCGCCAGCGCGCGATTGTACTTCACGCCGAACATCTTCTCATACCAATAGTACCAGCCTGCAAACAGACCGAACACGGCGCCGAGCGACAGCACGTAGTGGAAGTGCGCCACGACATAGTACGTGTCATGCAGGACATGATCGATGCCGGCATTGGCGAGCACCACACCCGTCACACCGCCGACGGTGAACAGGAAGATGAAGCCAATCGCCCAGAGCATGGGCACTTTGAAGTCGATGGAGCCACCCCACATGGTCGCGATCCAGGAGAAGATCTTGATGCCCGTGGGTACGGCGATGATCATCGTTGCGGCCACGAAGTAGGCTTTCAGATCCAGGCTCATGCCCACCGTATACATGTGGTGCGCCCACACGATGAAGCCGATCACGCCGATCGACACCATGGCGTAGGCCATGCCGAGATAGCCGAAGATCGGCTTCTTGGAAAAGGTCGACACGATGTGGCTGATGATGCCGAAGGCCGGCAGGATCATGATGTACACTTCAGGGTGACCGAAGAACCAGAACAGATGCTGGAACATCACCGGGTCACCGCCGCCTTCCGGCACAAAGAATTGCGAGCCGAAGTTCCGGTCCGTGAGCAGCATGGTCAGCGCGCCTGCCAATACTGGCAGAGACAAGAGCAGCAGCACTGCCGTGATCAGGATCGCCCAGGCGAACAGGGGCATCTTGTGCATGGTCATGCCCGGTGCGCGCATGTTCAGGATCGTCACGATGTAGTTGATCGCGCCCAGGATCGAGGCAATGCCCGCTGTGTGCAGCGACAGGATGACGAGATCCATGGCTGGGCCGGGATGTCCCTTGAGACCGGAGAGCGGCGGATAAAGCACCCAACCGCCACCAAAACCGTTGCCCGACGACCCGCCCGGCACGAACATCGAAATCATCAGGAGGATGAAGGCCACCGTGGTCAGCCACAGGGAGATGTTGTTCATGCGAGGGAACGCCATGTCCGGCGCGCCGATCATCAAAGGCACAAAATAGTTCCCGAAGCCGCCGATCAACGCTGGCATCACCATGAAAAAGATCATGATCAGGCCGTGATAGGTGATCAGCGTGTTGTAGAAATGCTTGGCGTTTTCAATCGCCTGATCGCCTTCACCGGCAACAAAGTTCAGGAGAGGACCAATCTCCGGGTTCATCAGCTCCCAGCGGATCAGGCCGGACATGCCATAGCCAATGACACCAAAAATCAGAGCGAATACCAAATAGAGGATCCCGATATCCTTGTGGTTCGTGGAATAGAACCAGCGGACAAAGAAACCCGGCTTATCGTCATGGCCCGCCTTGGACGGGTCCAGAGCAATCTCATCCATAGGCATGGCTTAGCGCTCCTCAGAATTCATGTTGGCAGCAACCTGCGTGGCGGCTGCGGGCAGAACGGCATCAACGATGGCGACAGCGCCTTCGAAGTCACCTTCACGTTTTAACTCGACCCACCGGTCATAGACGTCTTGCGGCACCACACGCACTTCAATCGGCATGTAGGCGTGGTTCACACCGCACAGCTCGGAACACTGGCCGTAGAACACGCCCTCTTGCTCCACCAAGAACCAGCCCTGATTGAGCTTGCCGGGCACGGCATCTGTCTTCACGCCGAAAGCGGGGACCGTCCAGGAGTGGATCACATCAGCAGCAGTGGTCTGATAGCGGATATAACGGTTGACGGGGATCACCATCGGATAGTCCGTGGCGAGATTCACCGGTTTCGTTGCGTAGTCCGACCGGCCCGTGTTGCGGACATAGTCCTCTTCGTCGGTGGACAGTCCCTTGTGCACCGGGTTGGAGACGAATGAGAGCGGATACCCCTCCTCGTCCAACTCATCCATGTACTCATAGGTCCAGTTCCACTGGTTGCCTTGGGCCTTGATCGTGATCCAGCCTTGTTCGGCTGCTGCCGGGTAGACATTGGGATCATCCATATCGCCGGACAGGGCGATGGCTTCCAGATCGGGCTCTTGCTCGATGTAGAAGAGGTTTGTGAAGGACGGCAGCGCAATCACAACCAGGATCAACACCGGGACGGCGGTCCAGACGACCTCGACCAGCGTGTTGTGGCTGAATTTGCGTGCTTCCGGATTTGCGCGCTTGTTGTAGCGCACCATCACATAGATGAGGAGCGCCGTGACGAAGATCACGATCGCTGTGATGATCCAGAGAAGAAAGCTGTCAAAGAACTGAAGACGCTCGGCAATGCGAGTTGCCGGCTCTTGCAACGACAAGGCGCCCGGCGTGGGGGCACCAACCATGGCATGGGCCGATGCGGCGGTCGTCATCGCCGCGAGACCTGTAAGAATTCCGCGCAGAGGCATGTGTTTATGGCTCCTGTTGATGCCATTCGATGTACAGTGGCTGTCGATACGTGGCGAGCGCAAAACCCGCACATTATTGTCGCACAACAAGGCGATCGGCCCGATGTGTGTTAAGAAAGACCAAAAGACGGAGGACTGTTATGCTGAGATTTCTGACCTTAGGTGCCGTTTCCGCACTGGCCATGGCCCTGCCGGCATCTGGCCAAGCTGTGATCATCGGCGGTGGACTCGCCAAAGACTGCTTTATGAAGGTCGAGGCGCAATCGTCGCGTTTCATCGAAGTTGAGCGTACATGTACGCGCGCGCTGGAATCCGAAACCATGACCCGGTCAAACCGCGCGGCCACCTATGTCAATCGCGGCATCATACGGATGCGCGCCGGCAATTACGATTCGGCCCTCACCGACTATGATCGGGCAATCAATATGGAAGAAGAGCTCGGCGCGGCTTACCTCAACCGCGGCGCAGCCTTCATCCTGAAGGGCGACTTCGCGGCGGCAAGGGCGTCCCTCGACCGGGCGATTGCGCTGGAAACAAATGATCTCCATGCGGCGCACTATAATCGCGCCATTGCCCGCGAGCGGACAGGCGACGTAACCGGCGCATACTACGACTTCATCACGGCAAGTGAGTTGAAACCAGACTGGCCCTTGCCGCTTCGCCAGTTGGAGCGCTTCACGGTTACGGGCGACCCGGAAGCCTAGAACTCGTCATCAAGACCGCCGCGGTCCAGGTTTCCGAAGCGGGTGACATTGGCGTCGAACGCCAGCGTCACTTTGCCAATGGGACCGTGGCGTTGCTTGCCAACGATGACCTCAGCGGTGCCGTAAACCTGATCCATACGCTCACGCCAGCGGGTCCACTTCTCACTTGAGTTCGGGTCGCCGGGGTCCGCCTGTGGCTCCGTCCGCTCGAGGTAATAGCTCTCTCGAAACACGAACAACACAACGTCAGCATCCTGCTCAATCGAACCCGATTCGCGCAGGTCAGAGAGTTGGGGGCGTTTGTCGTCGCGCTGCTCCACCTGCCGCGAAAGCTGGGACAAGGCGATGACCGGCACGTCCAGGTCTTTCGCCAGGGCCTTCAACGCCATGGATATCTGGGTGATTTCCTGGACGCGATTGTCGCTGCCCTTGCCGCTCGCACTGGTGATCAGCTGTAGATAGTCGATGATGATCAGGTCGAGTCCCACGGTCCGGTGAAGGCGCCGGGCGCGGGCGGCAAGCTGGCTGATCGAGAGACCGCCCGTATCGTCGATATGCAGCGGCAAGTTTTGAAGCTCGGCCACGGCGTCCCGGATCTTGTCGAAATCCTGGGCTTCGAGTTCGCCGGACCGGAATTTGTGACCGCTGATCCCCGTGCGTTCGGCTATAATCCGCGTTGCCAGCTGTTCTGCGGACATCTCCAGGGAGAAGAAGGCCACCACGGCGCCATCGACGGTCTTCTTCGATCCGTCTTCCTGAATTTCCCGGCGGCACGCTGCAGCGGCATTATACGCAATATTTGTGGCAAGCGATGTTTTCCCCATGGAGGGACGTCCGGCCAGGATAAGCAAATCAGACTTGTGCAGGCCGCCCAGCTTGTGATCGAGGTCATCAAGATGGGTAGCGATCCCCGCGATCTTGCCGTCCCGCTTGAACGCCGCTTCGGCCATCTCAAGGGACTGGCGCACCGCGGTCCCAAACTCGGTGAAACCGCGATTGGAAGAGCCACGCTCCGCCAGCGCAAAGAGTTCGCGCTCAGCGACCTCAATCTGTTCACTTCCGCCCTGCCCGGGTTCGGGCCGCAAGGCTCTCCCGGTGACGCCCGACCCAATATTCAGAAGCGCACGGCGCACGGCCAGATCACGAATGATCCGGGCATAGTCCGTCACTTCGGGCCCGAAGGCCGCGCTCTCAAGAAGGTCCGCAAGGTACGTCGCGCCGCCAATTGCCGTGAGTTGGTCGGTGCGTTCAAAGTGCTCACGGAGTGTCACACCGTCGGCCACACGCCCCTGCTCAATCAGGCCGGCAGCCGTGGAGTAAATTTCCTGGTGCGCTGGTGCGTAAAAGTCTTCCGGACGAATCAATTCGGTGACGCGCTGGTACGCGTTGTTGTCGAACAGGATTGCCCCAAGCACAGCCGCTTCTGCAGCCAGATTATTGGGAACGTCTACGGACGGTGTTTCATGATCTTTAGCCATGCCCCGTCCTAACCGTGTTTGAACGGCAATTCGCGACTTGACTTTCATCCGTTCTCAGAGGGTTCCCATGCTCCACACAGTCTCTCTGACGGACTGAAAAACGTATCGGCAAAAGAAAAGGCCGCGGGAGGATCCCACGGCCTGATCAAAGGTGTTGCGGTGCAGAGACTGCCTAGTCTTCTTCGCCGCCGGCCAGCGTATCGGCCATTTCAGCCTGGGCTTCAGCCATTTCACCAGCTTGCTCTTCATCGATAGCGCGCTGCTCGGCCTGGAGGGTCTCCAGAACATTCTCACCGGCAGCCTGGCGTTCGGCTTCGTCTGGCGAGCGGGCCACGTTGACCTTCACGTTCACAGCCACTTCCGGATGGAGGCGGATATCGACCTCATAGACACCGATCGATTTGATTGGCTGATCAAGGCGCACGGCGGAACGGGTGATCTTGTGGCCGGTTTCCGCTGCCGCTTCGGAGATATCGCGCGCGCTGACAGAACCGTAAAGCTGGCCGGTCTCACCAGATTGGCGGATGAGGACGAAGGTTTCGCCTTCAAGCGACTTGGCTTCGGCCTCAGCAGCCGTACGAGCGTCAGCGTTACGTTGCTCAATCACTTCGCGCTCAGCTTCGAACCGGCGGCGGTTTTTTTCCGTTGCCAAAAGAGCCTTGCCCTTGGGGATCAGGAAGTTGCGTGCGTAGCCGTTCTTGACGGACACTTCATCACCAATGGTGCCGAGTTTCTCAACGCGCTCAAGGAGGATCACTTGCATCGGTCTGCCTCCTATTTCACGGCAAAGGGAAGAAGCGCCAGGATGCGGGCGCGCTTGATCGCGCGGGCAAGCTTACGCTGGTTCTTGATGTTCACCGCAGTGATCCGAGATGGGACGATCTTGCCCTTCTCGGAGATGTACCGCTGAAGCAGCTTCACGTCTTTATAGTCGATCTTCGGAGCTTTTGCTCCGGAAAACGGATCGACTTTCCGACGACGGCCGAAGGGACGGCGCGCTGGCAGGTTGGTGATGTTCATGCCCGAGGTGTTTTTCGTAGCCATGATGTCAGTCTCCCCTAGCGCCGGTCGCCGCGATCACCGCGGTCCTTGCGGGACACGATCGGCGATGGCTCTTCGTCGAGTTCATCGACGCGAATGGTCAGATAGCGCATGACATCATCGGAAATCCGATGACGGCGCTCAATCTCGTGGATCGCATTGGCCGGTCCATCGACATTCAGCAGGCTGTAGTGGCCCTTGCGCTGCTTGTTGATCGGATAGGACAGATTGCGAAGTCCCCAATATTCCGTCTTGGACACTTTTGCGCCCTTGTCGCGGAGGAATTCAGCGAGTTCTTCGGTGAGGGTCTCAGCCTGTGCTGGCGAGATATCAGGTCGCGCAATGACGACGTGTTCGTAATAAGGCATTCTCTCTTTCCCTATCGCGGAACGCGGCGCAGCGAAGGCGGGAAACCTCCACAACGATGGCCCCTACCATGGGAGCTCATTCTCCGGGCAGGACCGCATTCCAGTGCAAGACGCGGCATAAAGCGCAAAGCTTCCTGAAAATCAACTGCCTTGCGCTTTTGCCATGCAGGCGATAGCCCCGCCCCAATCATAAAAGGGAGCCACCGGTGACAAAACTGGCCTTCATATTCCCAGGACAGGGCAGCCAATTCATTGGAATGGGGCAAGACCTGGCCGAAGCATACCCCGCCGCAAAGGCTGTTTTCGACGAAGTAGATGATACCCTGCACCAGGACCTCTCTGGCCTGATGTGGGGCGGTGAGCTTGAGGCGCTGACCCTGACGGCGAATACGCAGCCCGCGCTGATGGCCCATTCGGTTGCAGCCATGCGCGCGCTCGAGGCCGCATTCGACATACCCGTCACAACGGCCGCCTTTGTTGCGGGTCATTCCCTTGGTGAGTACAGCGCGCTGGCGGCCACCGGTGCCCTGTCAATTGCCGATACCGCGCGCCTCCTGCGTATACGGGGCAACGCGATGCAAGATGCTGTTCCAGCCGGTGAGGGTGCGATGGCCGCTCTTCTCGGCGCCAGCATCGAGCAGGCCGAAGCCGCCTGCGCCGCTGGACGCGAAACCGGCGGCGTTTGCGAGATTGCCAATGACAACGCCCCCGGTCAGCTGGTGCTCTCAGGCTCCAAGGCTGCGATCGACGCGGCTTGCGTCCACGCAAAGGACAATGGTGTGAAGAAAGCCGTTCCGCTTGCCGTGTCAGCGCCATTCCATTGTTCTCTCATGCAGCCCGCCGCAGAGGCCATGGCGGACGCCCTGGCGGATGTGTCGATCTCTACGCCGTCCGTGCCCATCGTCGCCAATGTGACGGCAAAGCGCACCACGGACCCTTCAGAAATCCGCCAACATCTCATCGATCAGGTGACCGGCCGTGTGCGCTGGACCGAAAGCGTCCAATTCATGGTCGCTGAAGGCGTTTCGACCACCGGGGAAGCGGGCGCTGGAAAAGTACTATCAGTGATGCAACGCCGGATCGAGAAATCACTTAACGGGCACACCCTCGGAACGCCCGTAGACCTCCAGGCATTCGCCTCAACCCTTAAAGGATAGCGTCCATGTTCTCACTCGAAGGAAAAACCGCGCTCGTCACAGGCGCCTCTGGCGGCATTGGACGCGAAATCGCCATGACACTCTCGGCGGCTGGCGCTAAAGTTGCCCTGTCTGGCACACGCGAGTCCGTTCTCAACGAGGTGAAGGACGCCCTGCCCGGAGAGGGCGCCGTGGTGACGTGCAACCTCTATGACGGCGACAGTGTGAATGAGCTCGTCGGCAAGACCGAAGAGGCCCTCGGCCCACTCGACGTCCTCGTGGCAAATGCCGGGATTACCCGGGACGGGCTGCTTCTGCGCATGAAGGACAAGGATTTCGACGATGTGATCGCCGTGAATCTCGCCTCCTATTTCCGCCTCAGCAAAACAGCGATCAAGGGAATGATGAAGCGCCGGCACGGTCGGATCATCGGAATCACGTCGATCGTTGGCGTCACGGGAAATCCTGGTCAGGCCAATTACTGCGCCTCGAAAGCCGGAATGATTGGCTTTACGAAGTCACTCGCCCAGGAAATCGCCAGCCGGGGAATCACCGCCAATTGCGTGGCCCCGGGATTCATCGAATCGCCCATGACCGACGTCCTGCCAGACGCGCAAAAAGAAGCCCTTCTTGGCCAGATCCCGACCGGGCGCTTGGGCCAGGGAAGCGATATTGCGGCGGCCTGTCTCTATCTCGCCAGCGACGCCGCGAGCTATGTCACGGGCCAGACCCTGCATGTGAATGGCGGCATGGCCATGATCTAATGGGAGGCGGGCAAGCACAGTGCTGCAGGTTTCATAGCTTGTCGCATCGGAGAACTGTGTGCTAACCGCAACACCAAGGCCTGAACACAGGCCCTAATCAGACATCAGAACAAGAGGTGCACCATGTCTGACGTTTTCGAGCGTGTAAAAAAGATCGTTGTCGATAATCTTGACGTTGAAGCCGACAAAGTGGCCGAGTCTGCCAGCTTCATCGACGACCTTGGCGCCGACAGCCTCGACCTTGTTGAATTGGTCATGGCTTTCGAGGAAGAGTTCAACATCGAGATCCCGGACGAAGTACAGGAAAACATCCGTACGGTCGGCGATGCTGTAAAACACATCAACGAGCACGTATCCTAAGAACAAGAAACCAGACCTGGGAGGCGGTATGCGGCGCGTTGTCGTTACGGGAATTGGATTGGTCACACCCCTGGCCAATGGGCGCGAGGCCACGTGGTCACGCCTGATTGAGGGGCGCTCGGGCGCCGGTCCGATCGATCAATTCGATACCTCTAATGTGCCCTGCAAGATCGCATTCCAGGTCCCTTGGGTTAGCGGTCGCGGCGGCGGCGAAGGCGATCCCCACGCCTTTGATCCCGACGCAGTTGCCAGCGCCAAGGAACGCCGCCGAATAGACGAGTTCATCCTCTATGCCATGGCGGCTGCAGATGAGGCCGTCGCAGATTCAGGATGGGCCCCGGAAGACACCGAAGCGCGCGAGCGGACGGGTGTGATGATCGGGTCCGGCATTGGCGGCCTGCAATCCATCTATGACACGTCGATCACCCTGCACGAGCAAGGCGCCCGACGTGTCAGCCCCTTCTTTATCCCATCGGCACTGATCAACCTTGCCTCTGGCCAGGTCTCAATCCGCCACGGGTTCAAGGGTCCGAACCACGCCGTGGTGACAGCTTGCGCCACTGGCGCCCATGCGATCGGGGACTCAGCTCGCCTTATTCAGGCCGGGGATGCGGATGTTATGCTTGCAGGCGGCGCCGAAGCCGTGATTTGCGAACTCGGCATTGCTGGCTTCTGCGCCGCAAAAGCCATGTCGACCAACTTCAACGACACACCGGAGAAGGCCTCCCGCCCCTACGACAAGGACCGTGATGGCTTTGTCATGGGCGAGGGCGCAGGTGTTCTGGTGCTGGAAGAGTATGAGCACGCCAAAGCGCGCGGCGCTCAGATCTACTGCGAAGTCGCAGGTTACGGCCTGACGGGCGACGCCTACCATATCACCGCGCCAGCCGAGGGCAGCGAAGGTGGGTATCGCGCCATGAAAATGGCCATGGGGCATTCTGGCCTTGCCCCGGAAGACATCGATTACGTAAACGCCCACGGGACGTCGACGCCAAAAGGTGACGAAGGCGAAGTGGCCGCGGTGGAACGCCTGTTCGGTGACCACTCGAAAAACCTATCCCTGTCTTCTACAAAATCCGCGATCGGGCATTTGCTGGGCGCGGCCGGAGCTGCCGAAGCCGCCTTCTGTGCCCTGGCGATCCGCGACCAGGTCATGCCGCCCACCCTCAATCTCGACAATCCGAGTGTTGAAACAGAGATTGATCTGATCCCGAACACAGCCAAAAAGGCTCAAGTGCGCGGTGTGGTGTCGAATTCATTCGGGTTTGGCGGCACAAACGCCTCGCTGGTCATGAAGGCTGTCGATTAAGCTCTCGGCTGGGGTGTGGGACAGTTCAGGAGTCGTCCATGCTGAAGGCCTTGGGATCCCTCTTTACTGTTGTTCTGCTGCTGGCTGTCGCTGGCGCCGTGGCAGGGTATCTGTGGTTTCAGGGCAAAGTCGATCAGCCCGGGCCGCTTGCAGAAGATGCTGTGTTTGAAGTCTCTCCGGGCGAAACCTTGATCGGTGTTGCGGCCCGGGCTGAGGCGGATGGGATTATCTCCGACGATATGCTCCTCAGGGTGCATGCCCGCCTCAACAGCCAGGAAACAGCCATCAAAACCGGCGAGTTTCCCGTTCCGGCAGGCGCGTCTCTCGCCGAATTTCTGGACATCCTCGTCGAAGGCGATGTGATCCAATACACCATAACCCTGCCCGAAGGCCTCACCACGGCCCAGATTGCAGAACGGATCGCGTCCGATGAACGCCTGACCGGTGATATGCCAGACCCTTTGCCTGGCGAAGGCACGCTGCTGCCGGAAACCTATTCGTTCACGTCCAGAACCAGCAAATCAGACCTCATCAGCCGAATGGCGACTGCCCAGACACGCCTCGTGGAGGATCTCTGGCCAACACGCTCAGAGGGGCTGCCATTGGCCACGCCGGAGGAGGCGCTCATCCTGGCAAGCATTGTCCAGAAGGAATCGGCTGGGCAGGACGAATACGGCAATGTCGCCAGTGTTTTCATCAATCGGCTCGAACGCGGTATGCGCCTGGAAACCGATGTTTCGGTCCATTACGGCGTGAATGGTGGAGAACCCCTGTTCAATTCTCGCGGCCAACGACGCACGCTTTATCGCTCTGAACTCGACCGTGATACGCCGTACAACACCTATACGCGCGAAGGCCTGCCGCCGACCCCGATCGCCAATGCCGGAGCGGGCGCGATCCGCGCTGTGCTGAACCCGCCCGAGACCGACTATATTTTCTTTGTGGCTAGCGGACGGGGCGGATCTGTGTTCACGACAAACTACCGGGACCACCAGCGTGCCGTGGAAGACTACCGGGCCTTTGAACGCGCTGAAATCGCCAGGGAGCGCGCGAACTGATGGCAGCCCCTTTGATGTCCATGACAGGGTTTGGCGCAGGCCGCGGGGAGGCGGACTGGGGAAGCTGGAGTGTTGAGGTGAAATCCGTCAATGGCAAAAGCCTTGATGTGCGCGTGAACACGCCGCCCGGATTCGATGTACTTGACCGCCATGCCAAGGCCGAGGCGACCAAACGCTTCAAGCGAGGCAATATTCAGGTGGCGGTCCGAATTGAGCCGGCCGAAGGCCAGTCCAGCGCCCAGGTGAATGAAGCACTGCTGGATCAGCTGATCGGCATCGCAAAGTCGCACAAGGAAGGCCCAATGGGGCGGCTGGGGCATGAAGCCATGGCGGCGCTCCTGAATGTGCGCGGCGTTGTTGAAGTTTCTTCGGTAGATCTTCGCGCGCTGGCGGGCGAAGACGACGTGGTTGAAACGCTCAAACGCGGCGTCGTCGATGCCCTTGAGGCGCTCTTCCAATCCCGCCGGAGCGAAGGCCAGGCTCAGACGACGCTCTTCTCAGACCTGCTCTCGGATTTCCGTCGAACGCTCGACACCTGCAAATCTGTCGCTTTGGCCCAGCCCGGCCTCCTCAAAACACGGTTGGAAACCCAGCTCGCAGAATTGGACGCAACCGATAAAGTCGACGCCGAAAGGCTCGCGGCAGAAATAACGCTGAGCGCAGCAAAGGCAGACGTGCGCGAAGAGTTGGACAGGCTCAGCGCACATTTTGATTCCGCGCAGACCATGTTGGACTCCGGCGTCCCCATCGGCCGGAAGCTGGAGTTTCTCAGTCAGGAAATTGGCCGGGAAGCCAATACGCTGTGTTCGAAATCAGCATCCATCGAATTGACGAATGCAGGCCTGGCGCTCAAAGCCCTGAATGATCAGTTCAAGGAGCAGGCTGCGAATGTCGAATAGGAACTCCCAGAGACGCGGCTTGATGCTGGTTATCTCGTCGCCGTCAGGCGCCGGCAAAACCTCGCTCTCGCGTGCGCTCATGGATGAGTTCGAAGAGGTCGTCCTATCTGTTTCGGCAACGACCCGGGATCCACGCCCCAATGAAGTCGATGGCGTCGACTATTTCTTCAAATCCCGAAGCGAATTTCAGGACATGATCGCCAAAGGCGAATTCCTCGAATGGGCGCACGTCTTCGACAAATATTACGGCACACCGCGCGCGAACACAGAAGCCAAACTGGATGGCGGCAAAGACGTGATCTTTGATGTCGATTGGCAAGGCGCAGACGCACTCCACGACCAGATGCCGAATGATGTGGTCTCGGTTTTTGTCCTGCCGCCATCGATAGACGCGCTCCAAAAGCGTTTGGCCAAACGTGAGGGATCAACGCCCGAAACCGTGGCCCGTCGCATGGCCGATGCAGAGAAGGAAATCCGCCATTGGCGCCGGTACGACTATTGTATCGTGAACGATGACTTCGATTCCGCCTACGCTGTCCTGCGCCGCATTCTGTTGACCGAGCGCATGAAACGCCTGCGCCAGAGACACCTGGATGACCATGTCCGAACGCTGCTTGGCGAGGGATGAGCTCCGTGAAGCCGATCCTGTCGGTGCTCGATCCGTCACCGATCTTTGAAGGGCGGAAAGCAACTGCCGCGCTGGAGGAAACGCGTGAACTGGCCATCGCGTGCGATGCCCTGGGGTATTCCAGCTATTGGGTTCAGGAACACCACAACACGCCCTGTTTTGCGTCCGTTGCGCCCGAGGTCCTGATCGCTGATCTGGCCGCGCGAACCCAACGCATCACGCTTGGTGCGGGCGGTGTGATGCTGCCTAACTACTCACCTCTCAAAGTTGCCGAGCAATTCTCGACGCTCTCAGCGCTTCACCCCGGACGGATCGAACTCGGCGTTGGACGGGCCACCGGCGCAGACCCACGCGCTTCGGCCGCCTTGTTAGGCCCGGGCGCAGACAGTTTTCCCAGAATGCTGCGCCTGCTGATGGACTGGCTACTGGATTCCTCTGGCGAGGTACCTCTTGGCGAAGATCATCGCGCCCATGGGATACACGCGCGTCCATCGGCCCCGAAAGTGCCCCTGTGGGCGCTGGTTTCGTCGCCAGAGGCGGCTGCATTTGCAGGCGCGATGGGTTTGCGCATCGCCTTTGCAGACTTTTTGGCACCGGGCGGGGCTCCTTTGGCCATCGCAGCTTACCGCCAGGCGTTTTCGCCATCGCCATTTGCCGAGACACCCTACGCCGCCATCGCCTTTGTTGGACTGGCAGCATCAACCGAAGACGAGGCTCACCGCGAAGCATCGCCTGCGGCAGCGTGGAACATCCTGCGATCTGCCGGCCGCTTTGCACCATTTCCGGGAAGAATTCTGGCCGATGCCATCCTAAATCGTATGGAGACCAGCGCAGTGACGGCAGCACGCAGCCGGGCAATCGTTGGAACGCCCGGCAAGGTGGCCGGAGAAATCCAGGAGCGATGCCGAGCCGCGCAAGCCGAGGAAGCCTTAGTGCTGACCATCGCAGAAAGTATATCCACGCGGATCGCGTCTTACACGATGATCGCAGATGCCATGGGTGTCCAAGAGAGCATTCGCGCCATTTAGACCGGCGCCGTTTTCAGCCCGAGAAACCCATTTCCTTCATACGCGCATACCAGGCGCCAAGGTGCTCATGCTCCTTGTGGGGTGCCCACTGCATCACGCGGCAGAAACCGCAGGTGATGAAGGTCGTAATGTCTGCGATCGAGAATCGCCCCGCCGCGACGAACTCGTTCTCTGCCAGGTGAGCATCAAGCCGCTCAACGAACTTCTTGGCGTTACGCTCGCTCTTCTGCGCCGTTTCCGCCGATTGGGGGTTTTCCAGCGGCGCCATGGCGGGATGGGCATTCCGGAACCAGCCTGCGAATTGGACGAAGAACATCAGCTCGACCTGGCGGTCCCACATCTCGATTTGGGCTTTCTCTAGCGGCGATTTCCCCATCAGGTTTGGCTCGGGCCATAGCGCTTCGAAATAGGTGCAGATGGCACGGCTCTCGGTGAGGGTTGTCCCATCATCCAGAACCAGAGCGGGCACTTTCGCAAACGGGCTGATCGCGCGGTATTCCGGCGTTTTATGCTGTTGGGCCATGATATCGACCGTTTCGAGTTCAACAGCATCCAGCTTGCCTTTGGCGCGCAGGAAATAGACGACGCGGTCAGGATTGGGCGCCTTCGGCGATTGATAGAGTTTCATGGTGCGTGCTCCCGGTTTGGCTGGGCGCTTATTCGAAGCGCGCCCTTATGCCGACTGTTGCATTCAAAGGCTCACCGGGGAAGTAGCGCTCATTGCCAAACGCGAAATCAGCCCGGTCCGCATAGCGCTCATCGGTGAGGTTTCGCACGATGAGAAAAGCCTCCAACGCGTCGGTCAGCTCGTAGGCCCCGCGCGCGTGAATCACAGTGTGACCTGGATAGTCCTGTGTACCGGCCGGGTTGGTAACGTATTCGCCGATATACTCTGCCGTGAGGCTGGCAGAGAGTGTGTCCGTCGGTGCCCAGCTTAGCGTCGCGTCGGCGAGCCACTCCAGCGCCGTGTCGATGGGAGAGCCGCTGCGGATTGTGTTCGAGGCGCTACCCGTGATCCGGTCAAAGGCATAGTCCTGGTCTGACCAGCTGAGCTGACCAGTAATATCCAGTGTCTCAGCAATATCCCAGGCAAAGGCCACCTCGATCCCGCTATGCTCCGTCGCCCCAAACGGAACGTTCAGGCCATCGCTGTCGCGGAAGAAGAAATTGTCTTTCTCCTGCCAGTAGGCGGCGACATCAAAAACAAGGCGATTTTCAAACACGCCTCCGCGGGCGCCGATCTCAATAGAATCGAGGGTTTCCACCTCGACTTCTCCCGGAACTTGCAGGCTTTGCAGTCGGTAAAGATCACTGGCCTGGGGTGCACGCTCGCCGCGGGCATAATTGGCGTAGTAGCTGACATCGCCCACATCCCAGATGATGCCAGCCTTTGGCGTGAGCAGGTCGAAACTGTCCGTGCGGTCCGGAGACACCTGAAAGCGACCAAATGTGCCCGCGGGAATGTTGGTCGTGTAATCGTAATGGTGCGTCTCCGCGCGCAAGCCAAACAAAGTGGTGATGGTGTCAGTCAGCGCCCATTCCACTTCGCCCCAAAGGGCTGCCACACGCGTGTCGACGTCATAATCGTAATGCGCGCCTTCGGGAAACCGGGAGTCGCCGGGGAAGAAGCCGAACGGGCCCGTTTGAGTCTCGACCAGAAATCCGGAGGCGAAATCCGTATCGAGGCCGAAGCGAACATCCACCGCGCCATCGGTATACGGGGCATATTGGAGCATCGCGCCAACCGCGTCGTGTCCGTTCTCCTCAATCCCGGGATAGGGTAGAAAGTGGAGGTTGAATTCCATCTCCTGGGTGCGGGCAAAGGGGATTATCGTGAGCTCACCATTGCCGAGCTCACCCGTGATACGCAGATGCGCGCGTGCGCTGAAGGCATCACGAAACGCTTCGGGATTGGCATTTGTCGTGGCAAAGTCTTCGTCCTCATAGGCATCATCGCCCTGGAGGAATCCCGCCGTTTCCTGGTTGAGGTTGTAGACCGAAAGGAACGGCTCGACGGTCCAGTTCCCCAGGTCATGAAAACCGCTCAATGTCAGCTTCTGCTGTTGCAAGCCGGTATTGTCACGCCAGCCCACCTCATCCTGCAGGCTCAGTGCGGCGCGGAGGCCACCCGCAGTGTTCGCAACGAGATCGCCGCGATAGCGGTTCAGGCTCGAATACGATGCCGTGACATCCAGAGCTCGCGTGCTTTCCGGCTCGGCCTGGATCACATTGATCAGGCCATGCACTGCATTTGAGCCATAGCGCGCGCTGCCCGGCCCGCGCACAACTTCGATGGCACCGGCGGTTTCGTGGTGCAGTTCGAAAAGGCCATTCACATTGCCGAAAGCGGACGAGCGGACCGGAACGCCATTCTCGAGGATCAGAAAGCTCCCCTGCCCTGCGCCGCCCGTGAGCACAGGCGAACGGATCGCGATGAGATGCTCCTGGCCGGAATTTGTGTGGATATTCACGCCGGGCAGCGTGTTGAGAATTTCGGCAGGATGGTCGGCGAAGGTCGATGTGACAGTTTCTTCGCCAAGTATCGAAACAGATCCGGGGTCCCCAATGTATCGATCCCCGACCACTTCCACGACGCTGAGATCAAGTCTGCGGGAGTGGCACAACACGATAATCGTTTGTTCCACGCCATTCTCGTCGACATAGGTCTGGCCGTTCTGCTCCATGCAGACCTGCAGACCTGCGCGAGACCGACTGTCCTCCGATTGGGCATCGACTTGTGCGAAAGCTGTTCCGGTTGCCGCAAACAGAACGGCACCAACTGATGTCCAAGACTTCAAGGAATTATCCCCCAACAAATAGGTTCACCGGCAATGCGCCGACGACGGCGCCTGACAGACATGTCGCAAGGGTTCCCGCGATCAATGTCTTCCAGGCCAGTTGGAGGAAGGTTTCGCACCGGTCGGGTTCAATAATCGTTAAGCCGCCAATCAGGATGCCCATGGAGCCGAAATTGGCAAAGCCGCAAATGGCGTGGGCGGTTATAATGCGGGTGCGCGCGCTCATCTCGCTGTCGGGCACCTGCGCGAGCTCAAGGAAGGCGACAAACTCAGTCAGTACAGTCTTGATCCCCATCAGGGATCCGGACCGAGCCGCTTCCTCCCAAGGCACGCCGATCATGTACATCAACGGCGCGAAAATCCAGCCGAGCACCATTTGTATGGAGAGCGGCGTGGCTTCACCATTCACATCAATACGGAATGGCAACGCCGTAAAAATCGCATTCAAGAGATAGAGCAAAGCCAGCGCCGCGATCAGCATGGTGGCAATGTTCAGTACAATTTTGAGGCCGTCCGACGCCCCGGTGGCGAACGCATCCATGGTGGATTCGTATTCGAAATCTGGCTCGTGGGCGCGCTCAGCCTTATCGGTCTCTTCCGGAATAATCGTCAGCGCCAGAGCGACCGCAGCAGGCGCCGCAATGATTGAAGCGGTGAGCAGTTGCGCCAGGGGATTGGTCATGACGCCTTCGAGGAAAGTCACGTAAATGATCAGCACACTGCCGGCGATGGTCGCAAACCCGGTCGTCATCAGGATGAAGAGTTCAGAGCGGGTCATGCCCTTGATGTAAGGTTTCACCAGAACCGGTGCTTCGGTCATGCCCATGAAAACATTGGCCGAGACCGCCAGCGAGGTCGCCCCGCCGATGCCCATGCCGCGCCGGAAGATCACGGCAAACCCTTTGGTTACCCAGCGGAGAATCCGCCAGTGCCACAGCATGGCGCTGAGGGCAGCCACGACGATGACGATCGGCAGGATCTGGAAGAAGAAGGCCGGCGGCGGCGTCTCACCGGGCACGACTGTTGGGTTCTGGGCGAAAACAGTGTTGTCGCCCACATAACCGAAGACAAAGCCCGTGCCTGCGCGGGTGGCGTTTTCCAACGCATCGACAATTATATTGGCCTTGAATAACGTGTCGCGGACGGGCGGCACGGCAAACAGGAGCAGCGCGAAAGCAAATTGCAGAGCCACGGCGCCAAGGACAATCTTCCAGGGAAAGGCGCGGCGGTTCTCAGATAAACCCCATGCAATCGCAAAGATCACGGCCATCCCGATCAGGGCCCGCGCATTGTCCCAACCCCATTCCATAGGCCACTCCGCTTTCTGGCTCGCCTCAAAAAAACGGACTAGCCCGCACCAAAGGTCCGGGCCAGTCCTGATTTCATGCAATAACAGTCCGCCGACGCTATGCGCCCATCTTGCAGACGCAGATCTTGTGTCCGTCGGGGTCGCGGAAATAGGCGCCATAGAAGAAATTCGGCACGCGCTCTCCGGGCGGGCCGTCATCGGTGGCGCCGAGTTCGATGGCCTTGGCATAGACCTTGTCGACCGTTTCCCGGTCAGGCGCACCCAGGGCGGCCATCACGCCGTTTCCGCAGGTCGCTTCCTTTTCATCATAGGGCCCACCAATGGCGAGCATGGGCTGGCCCTGGCCTGCGCTGTAGAAATACAGCCGATCATTGTCGAAGACCCGTTTCGCACCCAGCGTGGGCATCAGCGCATCATAGAATTCAAGCGCCTTGGCGGTGTCGTTCGAACCCAGGGTGACATAGGCGAGCATGGGGACCTCCCGTTTTTTCGTGTCGCTGGGAGCGAACGTGCACCACTCAGGCGCCTGCGCCAAGCGCTTCTTCTTGACGTTGACGTTAGCGGAGGCTTCATGGGCTGAAATTCAAAGCTCCCGGAGGATTCCCCATGACCAATATTCGTTTTGACGATCGCGTCGCCATTGTTACCGGCGCCGGCGGCGGCGTTGGCCGCGCCCATGCGCTGGAACTGGCGCGCCGCGGCGCAAAGGTCGTCGTGAACGATCTTGGTGGATCGGTCGATGGCACGGGTGGCAATTCCGAGGCCGCCGAAGCGGTTGTTGCGGAGATCAAGGCCTTTGGCGGCGAAGCGGTGGCCAATGGCTCGTCCGTGACCGACGATGCTGGCGTCCAGAAGATGATCGACGACACGATGAGCGCCTTCGGCCGGATCGACATCATCATCGCCAATGCGGGCATTCTGCGCGACAAGTCCTTCTCCAAGATGACGCTGGACGACTTCCAGCTTGTGCTGGATGTGCACCTCATGGGCAGCGTAAAGCCCTTCAAGGCCGCCTGGGACATCATGAAAGAAGCGGGCTATGGCCGCCTCGTCGTGACCACCTCCTCAACCGGCCTCTACGGCAATTTCGGCCAGGCCAATTACGGCGCCGCCAAGCTGGGGCTAGTCGGCCTGATGAACTCCCTGAAGCAGGAAGGCGCGAAATACGATATCAAGATCAACGCCGTTTGCCCGGTGGCGGCCACGCGGATGACCGAAGGCCTGATGCCGGAGCAGGTGCTGGCCCAATTGAAGCCGGAATACATTACGCCAGGCGTGATGAATCTGGTGAAAGAAGACGCGCCCACGGGCATGATCCTGTCTGCAGCGGCGGGCGCGTTCTCCATGTCGCAAATCGTCGAGACCAAGGGCGCCTATGTGGGCGTGGGCGATGCCCTGACGGCCGAGGCGGTTGCCGAGAAGTGGGCCGAGATCACCGACACGACCACCCAAACGCCGTTCCCGGCGGGCTCAGGCCATGGCCAGAACCTCTTCGCCCGCGTGGCAGAAGGCACCAGCTAAAGGCGTCGTGCGCGCGCAGTTCGTTATCGGGTCTGCGGGCGCCCCAGCACCCGCGGCCGCAGACCCGGTGGGGCGCGGCGGTTTAAGCAAATTGTTGGGTGGGGCCAGCGGCCCGCCACTTTAGCTCGTGTTGAGGTGCGCAGG
>JBCBGZ010000020.1:0-43737 GCA_038526245.1 Pseudomonadota bacterium | reverse complement strand
CGCTAAGTGAGACTGAAACCGTTTCGCTCAAGTCATAGTCGATCTGACCAAACACACCGGGCACATCATAGGTATAATCAAATTCGGGGAACGTGTCCGAAGTGTAGTCTTCAGACTGGAAGGCTGCGCCGATGATCCAGTTGGTCGTCCCCAAATCACCTGATAGCGAGGTTTCGATGAGATAGCTTTCGTGTCGGTCTTCTTCAGTGACAGGGCCAAAACGATGCTCATGATCCTGAACCATCGCCGACCCACGCAGGTTGAACGTTATCGTATCAGAGACGGGGCGCTCAGCAATGAACCCGCCATCAATACGCGTCGTATCCTGATTTTGTGCAAACGGATTGCCATCCGGGACAGTACGGCCAGGCAGCGTTCCACCCTCGCGCTCCTCCGTCATGACCCCCAGTGTGGCATAGAGCGACGCACCATCGTCGCCATCCCAGAACAGTCTTGGACGCGCCGTAAATCGCTCATAAGCGGGCATATCGATCCAGCCATCGCCGTCGAAATCTTGCACTGTCTGGCGGTGTGCCCCGGCTGTAAGCGAAACAGCGAGTTGGTCATTCAGCGGCGTTTCAAAATAGCCAGTAAGGTCCTGACCGTCCTCGCTGGTGATATTGAGCAGCACTTCCCCAGCTGCCTCATCTCCCGGACGCCGGGACACCAAATTGATAACGCCGCCCAGCGCCGAGCCGCCATAAAAGGATGAAGCAGACCCTTTGATCACTTCGACCTGAGCCAGATCTGTTGGCGGGATTTGGAGCAGCCCAATCGATGCCGCCTGACCGCCAAAAAGCGGCAAACCATCATTGAGCAACTGGGTGTAGCGTCCATATAGCCCCTGAAGGCGAATATTGGCCGCGCCCAATGCGGGTGATGTTGTTTGCACACGCACGCCGCCAGTCTCTGCAACCAGTGTCGCAATATTACCAGGCCGCATAATGGCTTTCTCTTCAATCTCCTCGCGACCGATTACTTCAACACGCACGGGTTCATCATTCACCGCCCGCCCGGAGCGCGTGGTCGTTACAATAACAGTCTCAAGCGTTTTGTGGTCATGCTCATCATGAGCTTCACCATCATCGTGGTCATCTTCGGTATGTGCCTCGCCATGCTCAACGTGGTCGTCATGTGGGGGCTCAGTTTGAGACTGCTCCGGACTTGCGTAAGCGAGGCCGATTGAAAGGGCAAAACTGGATACAATAAGGGCGGACGCTTTATAGCGGTATGGTAAAGTCATGGGATTTCGATCTCTGAAAATTGTATAGACACGTGATGAGCGCTTCGATGCGCTCTTGCGTAAAGCCTTCAGACAATCGGAGGGCGGAAGACCATACCGGGCGGCGCCGCGCCTGCTGTTTCGGCTAAATCAATCTGTACCTTCACATGCGTTTTCACACGCGAGACTTCTGAAATGTATTCGACGAATACTTGGGCACAGCAACTCGCGCAGGCCGTCTTGGCTATTGCCTGTTCCTGAGAAGGTAAGTCTTGTTGTATAAAAATGTCTGCGCGCTTCTCGGCAGAATTCTCCTCGCCAGAAGCATGGTCGCACGCTGCCGCGCACGACAACGGTACATATGCGAAAGCCATAACGACTAGCGCAAGTATGAGCCGACTAAGGCGTATGGCGTCTGATGTGATGTTCATATGCTGACTTTATATGGCGTTTGTGATTGATTGGAAGTGGTAGAGGTGCGGCCTGCGGGTTTCTTTTCGCATGGCTCATTCTTAGCCAAAATAGCGGCTGACCCGGGACTTGTAGTCCCTATAACTTTCCCCAAACACGCGCTCAAGATGAGGTTCTTCAACCAGTGTGACCCCTGCATGTATCATTAGACCAAACACAGCGACAAAGATTAGCGAGATACCAGAGCCAAGCCCGAGAGCGGCTCCGACAAACATCACCCCATAGCCAAAATACTGAGGGTTACGTGATCTTTGATAAATCCCATTCGTAATGAGCGCATCTTCTTTCAGTCCATAAACCCGTGATTGGTCGCCATAAGCCTTGCGCCCGAGATAGATGACATATGCGCCCGCAATGATCAGTCCGGCGCCAATTACGATTGAGAGCGGATTGGCCGGATAAAGCGACCCCCGATCAAGCCACGCTGCTGCAAAGGTCATCAGAGCATGCCCATGCATGGCAACACCGGACCACGCCGCAAGAAAGGGCGATAATTTGCCCCGTGTCCGGAATGCCCGGCTGGCCAGAATGCCAAATGGGAGTGTGAGCAAACCATTGAAGATCATCACTAGGCTTAGAAATCCAAGGGAGGAGTACAGATCAGGCATTTTTTGGCCTCACTATATGAATGTTAGTGATTTGGGCGTAACCTCTACAGTGACTGTAGGGGCAAGAGGTTTTTTTTGTGATGCCAAAAAAACGAACGATAGGCGTTGTCTCACGCGAGACGGGTGTGAAGGTGACGACGATCCGATACTATGAATCGGTCGGGCTTTTGGCCGAACCAGATCGGACCGAAAGCGGTCAGCGGGTCTATGAGACGACTGCGATTGAGCAGCTGAACTTCATCCGCCACGCCCGCGCGCTGGGCTTCCCGATGCCGTCAATCCGCGAACTTGTCGACCTTCAGTCCCTGCCAAACGACAGCTGCGCCCAAGTTGATGAAATTGCCACGCGTCAGCTGACAGATGTGCGCCGCCGCCTCGCCCAGTTAGAGGCCCTGGAAGCTGAGTTAGAGCGAATGCTTTCGGCCTGTGCAGGCGGACGTGTCTCGCACTGTAAGGTATTGGAAACGCTGGGGGATCATGCAGCCTGCACAAATGGTCATCACCCGAATGATTTCTGACGCCCGCAATGAGCTTTTGCCGTCAGCAACAATCTCTGCTTGATACACGTGGGAGAAAAAATTGATCTATCTCATTGCCAAAGCTGCTTTATCAGGTGTTCTGATTGCAATCATTTCTGAGGTCTCGCGGCGATACCCGGGGTTTGGTGGCCTTATCGCCTCGCTTCCCCTGATATCCGTTCTGGCGATTGTCTGGCTTTGGCGCGATACGGTCGGAGATGTGGGGCAAATCGCAGCTCACTCACGTGCTACGCTGTGGTATGTTGTGCCGAGCTTGCCGTTCTTTCTTGTGTTTCCTTGGCTCTTGGAAAAAAGCGTAAACTTCTGGGCAGCTCTATCTCTCTCATTGTTGATGACGATTGCGCTGTATCTTTGCGCAATTTGGATTGCGTCGCAGCTCGATATAAAGTTTGAGTGATAGTAGGTGCAACAAATAAGTAGATCTGTATGATCAGGATGAGTGCCGCATTATCCAGAACGAATAATTGGCGATGTGGGATAGCACTACGGCTCACATTCTTCGCCATGTTGATTATCTCTGTCTGCCTGTTGGCAGGTGATGCATCTGCACACGCTGTGGCCGAAGGTGACAAAGGCTACATACAAGAAATCACTGGCGTAAACCTGATCGCATTCCTGTATCTCGGGGCCAAGCATATGGTGACTGGATACGATCACATCCTCTTCCTGCTCGGCGTTATATTTTTCCTCTATAAGATGAAAGATATTGGCATTTACGTCAGCCTGTTTGCCATCGGGCATTCGACGACCATGCTGGCGGGTGTTTATTTCAATTTTGGCATTAACAGTTATCTGATTGATGCAATCATTGGCCTGTCCATTGTATATAAAGCCCTAGACAATATGGGCGCGTACCAACGATGGTTTGGAGTTCAGCCAAACACCAAAGCTGCGACACTGATCTTCGGTTTCTGTCACGGGTTTGGCTTGTCTTCCAAAATTCTCGATTATGAAATTTCACCCGATGGACTGCTACCTAACTTGCTCGCCTTCAATGTCGGTGTTGAAGTCGGGCAATTGCTCGCGCTCGGTGCGATCCTAATCGTCATGGGCTTCTGGCGCAAGACACCAAGTTTTCTCAAACACGCATACACTGCAAACATGGTGATGATGGCAGCAGGCTTCATGCTTATCGGTTATCAACTCACCGGTTATTTCGTCTCTTAGGAGGACAATAGGTATGTACAATACAGATATGCCCACACGCGCTGAACTTCCGACAACAGGACAATTGCTCCGCTCAACTGCGATTGCAATTACAACTGCTGCCGCTTTGCTCGTGACCGTTGTCTTGCCTGCAGAATATGCCATCGATCCGACTGGAATTGGGAAAGTTCTCGGCCTGACTGAGATGGGAGAGATCAAACAACAATTGGCCGAAGAAGCCGCAATAGATAGTGCGATAACTGAAGCCACACCCAGCCCCCAACCAGCCAGTGCACCGCCGCCAATTGCACAGACTGAGGTGCCTACAGAAGCAGCCTCTACGGCTGAGTCGGTTGACGCCTGGCAAGATGAGGTTGTCATCATCCTGAAGCCGGGCGAGGCCGCCGAAATAAAACTTGAAATGAACAAAAGTGATCTGGTCACCTATGAGTGGACAGTAAGCCAAGGCCACCTGAATTCTGACCTACACGGTGATGGCACAGCGGGCCAATCTACGAGTTACAGAAAAGGCCGCAAAGAAGTGTCTGACACGGGAGACTTAATTGCAGAATTTGATGGGACGCATGGCTGGTTCTGGCGCAATCGGAGCGATGTAGATGTTGAGGTCACCCTTAGTGTCAGAGGTTCTTATGGCGAGATAAAGCGCGTCGTCTAATTAACTGCAATGATATGGACGTGGCATCTGCTCCGGTTGGACTTTTAAATCGCAACATATGGAAACATATTATTTTCTCGAATAGTTGTCCTGATTTTTAGGCAATGACACTTCGTATTTTGACTGCTGTTCCATCTTCCACGGGCCTGAACTCATGCCGCGATTTGCCGCCATTCACACTGGTCGTGAGTCGCTCTGAGCTTGAGACTGCACGGGTTTTCTTGCTCGGAGGTTATGCTCGTGTCGCCATCCAAGATTTTGATCGGTCAGTTCCTGATTGTCCTGACGATTATTGCCGCAATGATGTGGGGCGCGACGCAATGGGTGGCGGCTGAGCTGGGCTATCAGCCAGGGCTAGGAAGGCCGTGGTTTATCTGGGGCGATGTGCCGATCTATCGGCCCTGGCGCTTGTTCCAGTGGTGGTATGCCTATGAGGCTTATGCGCCTATCGTATTTGCCAAAGGTGGTGCGATTGCGGCGAGTGGCGGATTGTTTGGTATTTTGGTGGCAGTGCTGGGATCGGTTTGGCGGTCGCGCTGGGAACGCCGGGTGACGACTTATGGCTCGGCGCGCTGGGCGGAGCGGCGCGATCTTGTAAAGGCGAAACTGCTTGGTGGGGACGGTGTGTTTCTGGGGCGCTGGAACGGTGACTATCTGCGCCATGATGGCCCCGAACACGTCATGGCTTTTGCGCCAACGCGTTCAGGTAAAGGCGTGGGTTTGGTTATCCCGACGCTCCTGTCATGGACGGGTAGCGCCGTCATTCATGACATCAAGGGTGAGAACTGGGAGCTGACCTCTGGCTGGCGATCTCGGCTTGGCCCCTGCATACGGTTTGATCCGACAGATGATGTCTCGCCGCGCTACAACCCGCTGCTTGAAGTGCGCAAGGGCAAGTTTGAAGTGCGCGATGTGCAGAACATTGCAGACATCTTGGTTGATCCAGTCGGCAGTCATGAAAGCCGCGACCACTGGGACAAGACAGGGTATGCCTTGCTCGTCGCAGTAATGCTGCATGTCCTCTATGCAGAGGATAACAAATCTCTGGCGGGCTGCGCGGAGTTTCTTTCTCATCCGCAGCGTACCATAGGTGAAACGCTGGAGCTGATGCTCAACACCGCGCATCTGGTTGGTGGTGATGGATGCGGGCGCGTTCACCCCTATGTCGCTCGCGGCGCAAGGGCGATGAAGAACAAGTCGGAGAATGAGCGGTCTGGTGTTCTGTCAACGACACTGACGCTACTCGAAGTGTTCAGCGATCCGATCATTGCCGACCTTACATCGACCAGCGATTGGGGCGTGATGGATCTGGTGGAGGCGGAGCGGCCAGTCTCGCTGTATCTGGTGGTGCCGCCATCCGACATTTCGCGGACACGGCCCTTGATGCGACTGATCTTGAATCAGGTGGGTCGCAGGTTGACGGAGAGGTCGCCGTGTAACGGGCGGCGCAAGGTCTTACTAATGCTAGACGAGTTTCCGGCATTGGGGCGGCTTGATTTCTTTGAAACAGCGCTAGCGTTTCTGGCAGGCTACGGCATTCGCGCCTTTCTGATCGGCCAGTCCCTGAACCAGATTGAGAAAGCCTACGGGCCGAACAATGCCATCCTCGACAATTGTCATGTTCGGGTCGCGTTTGCGACCAATGATGAGCGCACTGCGAAGCGGATATCTGAAGCTTTAGGGGCAAAGACCGAATTGCGGTCGCAGAAGAATTATACCGGCCATCGCCTTGCGCCTTGGTTGTCGCACATGATGGTCTCGCGTCAGGAGACAGCCCGGCAGCTTCTGACGCCCGGAGAAGTGATGCAACTGCCGCCAAAACAGGAAGTGGTCATGGTTGCAGGCGTACCGCCTGTCATGGCGGATAAGCTGCGCTATTTCAAAGATCGCAACTTTACCGAACGGGTGCTGGCACCTGCGCGGATGGCCCTTGAGGCCACAGGTCCGGTGTCTCTTTGGTCGAATATGGTCGAACCGGAGACGAGTGTTGCAATCGCTTCGAATACGGCGGCTGAGGATGGCGGGAAGGACCTTCGCCCTGAGCTTGACAAGCAGCCCATGAGAGAGGTTGAAGTTGAAGGGGCGGCGATTGATCTTTCAGATGATGATCCGCTCGATCCGACCGACGCGCAGCATCTGCAAACAATCCGGCGTGCCGCAGCGCTCGATCGTTCCGATCCTGATACATTGCCGGAGTTTTGAAATGGGAAAACCGCGTGTGAACCTGCGTCTGTCCCATAAACTGTATGCTGAACTTGAGCGACGCACGACGGTCTCAAGCGTGACCAAGACAGAAATTGTTGAAGAAGCGCTCAGCCGCTTTTTTGACCCCGAAGCCAATATTATCCTTGAGGAGCGCCTCTTGCGCCGAATGGATGCGTTTGATGAGCGCCAAGGCGAGATTGAACGTGATACAGCGCTCTGCCTCGAAACGCTCGCGCATTTCGTTTTTTATTGGCTGACGCGCACCGAACCTATCGCCGAAGGCGAACGCGATGCCGCCCATGCTTTGGGGCAACGTCGCTTTGACCATTTCATTCAGCAGGTGGCGCGAAAGCTCGGAAAGGAGACAGGCGTGTCGGCGCGGTTGAATACCACGCCAGGCCTGACATCGGATCACATCTCTGACGCGCCACGTTAAATCATGTTGGACAATCCGCTTTAGGCGCGGACTTTCTTACATGGAGGCGCGTCCGCGCGAAAGCTGCCGCAATGATAGGGCTGGGTCACAGACAGCTCAAGGCACGTTAAGAAGCGGTCTTAGCTTGCGAGAGTTTCCGAGAATAAGTTCGGCGCGAGGAGCTGCGTTCGTTAATTCAAACTGTCTTGGACCATACCGGCCCGCTCCTTAATTGCATTGCCGTAAGCCTGCGCGAATGCTCGCCGGTCGTTTGCCAAAGCAAGGTCCTGAACGGTGCTATCCATCTTCACTGTAATGGCACTTGCGATATCCTGGACGCGCTTGCGCACGAAGGGGGGACTCATGCCAATGTCTTCGGCAAATTTCGACCAGTCGGCAGGGTAAATCTCATCGAGTGTTCGACGTTTCGCAATCTTCATAGCATAGCGCGGACTGAGATCAGGATAAGCGACTGTCGAGAGCAGGTCGTAGAGCGGAGCGAGTTCTGTACCACTCGGTTTGAACAGAAGACTGAAATTTTTCGCATGGGCATCCGCATTGCCGATGATGGTGTTGAACAGGGCCGCATCGAGCAGTTTGAGCAATTCGGTTGCTGGCCGTGTCGCGGCGCGGCGCACAAGGTCGAAACAGTCGCGAAAGACTGGTCCGCCATCAGCAGCGTATTTCTGCGCAGATGTATATCCGAGCGCCTGACAGAAGTCTTCCTGATGCAGACGTGTGATCGTACCGCCATCATCGCGTACGCGGTCGTAGCGTGCGATCAAAATAAAACGGGTCTCCCCGATGGCGCGGTATTCGACAGGCGCAACATCGAGGCCGATATTGTGGGCAAGCGTCATGCACAGGGCTTCGTTTTCCGCCGTGCCATCGAACCTTGAGATTTCGGGTTTCAGAATGTGGGTTGTCGGCTGGCCGGACACCGGCAGCGTGATATTTCCCTCCGTTACCACCACTGGCAGCTTGGCCTGCGCGCCTGCCAACGATAGCCTTAAGCCTGCGTCTCCGCCCGCCAGCATCGGGCGCGTGGGGAGGCGCTGGATCAGAGACACCAGGTCGTCGTCGGAGAGCGGGGTATTTGGAACGGGAGTGCGGTAGTCGGGTGGAGCCATGCCGTCTGGCCAGATTTCCAGCGCGCCTGCGACCTCACCGCCGAGTGCCTCCAGAAGACGGAACTCATTTCGCGCAGAAATGCCCAGCGCCTGCGCGACAGCCGTGCGCTGTGATGCTTCGGGTAAGAGACCCTCAAAGAAGGGCAGCGTGGCCCGGCGGTCAAATGGATCAGGCTGAAGCGGCAGGGACATTGAAACCGGGCGTGCCGCATCGTAGGCGAGCCAATCGGGTGCATAGGTGAACTCCGGTTCGCCATAAACGTTGAGAGCCAGTCTGCCGACGCGGACACCGTCCCACCAGACTGTGAGGTTTTTGCTCATAACTTCGTCTCACCAGGGGGCGTGAGGCGAATGGCAATCCCAAGCGCTGACAGGACTGACAGCGCCTTGCCAATCTGCGCAGTCTCTTTTCCGCTTTCCAGCTCGATCAGAAACCGTACGCCAACATTGGCGGCTGCCGCCAGTTCGTCCTGGCGAAGGCCTTGCGCTTTGCGTGTTTGCCTGATCAGCGCTCCAATGTCTTTTACGATCATCACATTCTTCCTTTACGGGAAGATATGGATGTCTAGGCTTAAAATCAAGTTAAATGTTACCGATAGGGAATATACGGAGATTAAGTGCGAGTCTTTAAGTGAGAATTACCGATCGGGAAGAAGAGTTTGCCCATACCGAATTCTGCGGCTGACAGACAGGCTAGTTTCTGTTAACCATTTCTAATGGCGCTATGGGTAGCGTCGAACTTTAGAAGAGAAGGAAAAATGCACTACAGTTTGCACTACTTTTTGCCGACTTTTTGCACTACATTTGGCGATTCAATGTCACTTAATGCATTGATATTGTTGATTTAATGGGCTGATTTTCAGGCGCGTCACTCGCGCCATTTTTCGTAAACTCAAATCTACGGAAATTTCCGAAATGCGCGGCTGTCAAAGCGGCTAGCATGAAAGTTGCCTATTGTGCTGATCGGTAAGTGTGAGTTGGAGGCCGTGAAAGGCTGATTCTCGAATCGCTACGGCCTATCCGAAGCTCTTTAAATGTCAGCGTCAATTTTGAAACATAACCTTGTTTTCATGGGCAAAGGCGCAGGGGTCTGTTGCAATAGGGTCGCGGTGGAGACAATATTTCAGTGCAAGTTTTGAGTTTCTCACGCAAGGGGCTCGAAAACTGGTAAGAAAGTGGTTAGAGCATCGAGCATACGGCACCGTCGTATGTTCCTGCGGCCGAATGGTAATCCTGCCTCCTCGGCACACAAAGGGGATTTGAATGAAAAAAACTCTCATGTGGGCGACCGCCGCAGCCGCCGTTGTGTCGGCCGGCCAGATCGCTCAAGCCGAAGAAGGATGGTACGTCCGCGGCGACCTGCAATATGCTTTTGACGGCACGGCAGATTATGACGTTGCAGACCCAACCGTCCTTGGAAATATGGGCGGCGACGGAGAAGTCGAAGAAGTCTTCGGCGGGTCTCTCGGATTGGGCTATGGGTTCGACAACGGTTTCCGACTCGAGGGCAATCTCGGCGGTAAATATGGTGATCTGAACCCTGATGCGGGCTTCAACGGAACGCCAGTTGGCGCGGTTACGCAATTCAGCGAGCAACTTTTCCAGACAACCGATCAACAAGGTACGGTTCAGGTCACAGATCTGATGTTCAACGGCCTCTACGATTTCAACCGCACTGGTCGTTTCCAGCCGTACCTCGGCGCCGGTATTGGTGCCGCGAAAGTCAAAGCTAAAGCGAATAACCTCAATTCGGTAATCGTTGACAGCACGACGGTTCCGCGCACCCTGATTTCTGGCCCATTTGCCGCAAATGGGTTCAGCGACTCCGAAACAGCGTTTGCCTGGCAGGGCCTCGCGGGCCTTGGTATTGCCATGTCTGATCGCCTGACGCTGGACCTCGGCTACAAATATTTCAACGTCGATGACCTCGACTTCCAGGGCCGTGACACGGCTGGCAACGCTGTTGTCTACAACACGGACTACACCGACCACACGGCAACGGTTGGTCTGCGGTACGCGTTCGGAGCACCTACGCCTCCACCACCGCCTCCGCCGCCACCGCCGCCTCCGCCGCCGCCACCTCCACCACCGCCTCCACCCCCACCGCCTCCGCCACCACCGCCTCCGCCGCCACCTCCGACGACGTTGACGGGCCCGGCTGTTGCAGCATGCTCGACCGTGAACCAGTCTTTCGTGGTTTACTTCGAGTGGGACCGTGCGGACCTGACAACAGCGGCATCTGCCGTGGTCGACCAGGCTGTGGCCAACATTCGCGAACGTGACGACTGCGCACCAAGCTCAGTGTCCATCGTGGGCCACACCGACACGTCCGGTGCATCTGCCTACAACCAGCGTCTGTCAAACCGCCGTTCCAGCGTCGTGTCGAACGCGCTGTCCTCGCGCGGTATCCCAACGGCGATCATCAACACCGAAGGCCGCGGCGAGAACGCCCTGGCCAAGGAAACCCGCGACGGTGTGCGCGAGCCGCTCAACCGCCGCGCGGAAGTTCAGATCATCGTTCGCTAAGACGAGCCCTCTGAACACCTGAATTTGGAGAACGGCCCGGCCTTGCGCTGGGCCGTTTTTCGTTGCGGGTCCAGCACGCTGTAATGGCCAAGCTTCGCGGAGCCTGTTAGGCGCTTGCCAAACCATCGAACACGAGGGGAGCTACCGCCATGCCGAAGCCCGACAAATCCTATCGCAAGACGACCATTGGAGAGCATCGCCTCAATGCCGAGAGCCTGGTGATTGGCTATGGCTACGATCCCCACATGTCCGAAGGATCGATCAAGCCACCCATCTTCATGACATCGACTTTCGCGTTCAAATCGGCGGCCGATGGCGAGGCGCTCTTTGCGGCGATGGCGGGAAAACAGCCCGCTGGTGAGGCCCCGCGTGAGGACCTGATCTATACCCGCTTCAATAATCCCAACATGGAAGTGCTGGAGGACCGCCTCACCTTGTTTGATGGTGGCGAGGCGGCGCTGGCGTTCTCTTCCGGCATGGGCGCGATCACCACATCGCTGCTCGCGACAACATCGCGCGGGGGCTCTGTCCTGCACACCAGTCCGCTGTATGGCGCGTCGGAAGTGTTCATCCGGTCCATGCTGCCCGAGTACGGGATTCATGTGGAGGAAGTGTCCAGCGTTGCCGATGAGGATGCGCTGCTTGAGGCCGCGCGCCGCGCTGCTGAGCACGGCCCGCTCCAGGTGATTTACACCGAAAGCCCGGCCAATCCGACCAATGCGCTGGTCGACATTGCCGCGTGTGCGCGTGTGGCGGAGATCATCGGCGAGGAAACGGGAACGCGCCCGGTTCTGATGTGCGACAACACGATGATGGGGCCCATTGGCCATGCGCCGATTGAACACGGTGCGGACCTGGCGCTCTACTCCCTGACCAAATATGTCGGCGGCCATTCGGACCTGATCGCGGGCGCCGCCATCGGGCGCGATGAGGTGGTGTCCAGGATTCGCCGGATGCGGAACTTCCTTGGCACGACACTCGACAGCCACACCTGTTGGCTGCTCACCCGCAGCCTTGAGACAGTCGGCCTTCGCATGACCCGGGCGTTTGAGAACGCGAAAGTGTGCGCGAAGTTTCTGGCCGATCACCCAAAGGTCAATCAGGTGATGTATCCGGGCTTGCTCGAGCCGGGCACGAACCAGCACCGCATTTTCACCGAACAGTGCAAGGCGGCGGGCTCCACTTTCTCGTTTGATGTGGAGGGCGGAAAGCCCGCTGCGTTCCGTCTCCTCGACAATCTCCAACTCATCAAACTGGCCGTCAGCCTTGGCGGAACCGAAAGTCTGATGTGCCATCCGGGCTCCACGACCCATTCCGGCGTGCCCGAGGATGTTCGTCAGCGAATCGGGTTTACCGATGGGCTGGTGCGGTTTTCCGTTGGCATCGAGCATCCCGATGACCTTCTTGCTGACCTCGCCCAGGCCCTTGCTGCGGTTTAGCCAGCACAAGCGTCCGCAAACCCGGTGGGGCGCGGCGGATCTGGCGGATTTGAGAGGCAGGGCGTTAGCCCCGATAGCATCAGCTTGTGTTGAGATGCGCAGGCTCCGCGAAACAGCCCAATGCCAGCGCCGTGCGCCTCCCTCTACCGGCGGGAGAAAGACCAAGGGCGTACGGCGTTGAGATCACGAGCGCTCTCAACAAGAATGACGAGGCAATCGTCTCCGCTCCCTGACGGGCGAAGATAGCGCCGGATGAGAGGTGAGGATTACCCACATCCAGCGTTGCGAGATGCACGCACCGCGCACATCGTTCCAAATCCGCATCCCAACTCGGCCCGTCTGGATCGATGGTCCGCCAGACGCGGATGCCGCCCCACCATGTGATTTCGTACGAAATAAAGCCCTGGCCGTCATTCTCCTCGAGCCGCCGCGTGAGCATCACCGCAAACCGGCGCAGGTTCCAGAAGAAGACTGGCCAGAAGAACGGGTGCACGATCTCGCGCCAACGCAGGATTTGGGAGCGGGTGTCCATGGCCCAAAGGCTGGCACAGCGCCTATCCCGGTCGGATAAGTCAGGCTGAAACCATGAAAAAAGCCCCAGCCATCGGCCGGGGCTTTCTCGCTTAAGGGTTTGGTTTGACTAGCGTTCGATCAGGACCGGTCCGCGAGCCTGGAGCGTTCCAGACCGGGCGGCTTCGATTTCGTCAATCAGAGCGTTCAGGCGTGGATCGTCTGCCAGCGCGCCGAGGCGTGCTGCAGAGCCAGCAGCCTGGGCAGATACGCCGAAGGCATCTTCAAGGGCTTCAAAGCCGGTCTGGCGCGCAGGATAGTAGATCAGTTGAACGCGATCTTCGGTTTCGAGGCCTGCTTCGACTTTCGCCACATCAACGGCGTCGCGGAACCCGCCAATCGAGTCCACCAGGCCGCGCTCAAGGGCGTCGGCCCCGGACCAGACCCGGCCGCGGGCTTGTTCATGGACCTCTTCCTGGGTCATGCCACGACCTTCCGCGACAATGCCCGTGAAGCGGTCGTATCCGCGCTCAAGCAGGGAGATCATGTCGGCGCGCTGTTCCTCGGTGAACCGGTCTACGGAGAACGCTTCTGTCCAGGTGCCGCCCACGGTGACCGATTCGACGTTTACACCGATGCGCTGAAGGCCTTCGCCGATGGCGAGCTTGCCGCCGAAAATACCGATCGAACCGGTGATTGTCGTGTCATTGGCCACAATATGGTCCGCGCCGGCGGAGACATAATATCCGCCTGATGCCGCGACCGATCCCATCGAAACGATTACCGGTGTCCCGTCGGCCTGGACGCGCTCAATAGCGTTCCAGATCTGGTCAGATGCCGTGGGAGAGCCACCGGGGCTGTCAACGCGGAAGACAATAGCTTCCACGCTGTCATTCTCGCCGGCATCCAGGATGGCGCGCGCCACACGGTCCGATCCGAATCCTACGGTCGAGGCAAAGGGATCATTGCCACCACTGCCTGTGATAATCGGGCCTTCGCCGCCGACAACGGCAATCATGGGCGCGCCAGGTCGCCCGGTGGGGGCATCATAGGCGGTCAGCGAAATGAAGTCTGCACCATCAGCCCGGTCCTTCGCGGCGTCGCGCGCATCTTCGGGCCAGCCTAGCGTGTCCACCAGTGCACGTTCCTGCGCGGTTTCAGCGGGGATGGGGCCAGATTCGAGCAAGGTGCGAAGGTTCGCAGCCTGGAGGCCGCGGTCTTCCGCAATGTCAGCGATCGAGACGGACCAGACCGACTCGGCCAACACGGCCAGGGCTTCGCGATGGGGCTCTGTGTAGGTCTCGTTCTTATAGCTGTTAGGCGCGTTCTTGTACTCGTACAGCGCTTCGATCTCTGCGGTGACCGAAAGATTGTCGAGCAGGCCCTTCAGGAATTGGGTCTCGAAAGACAGGCCGGTCACGGCGAGTTCGGTGCCGGGCTGCATCCAGATCTCGTCGGCCGCTGAAATCGCGCGGTAAGCCGATGGTCCGGAAGAGAGCAGGGACCCTTGGGTGTGGGCGACAACGAATTTCCCGCTCTCGCGAAAATCCTTCAAGGCGTCGCGCAACTCTTCGGCGCGGGCTGAACCAACGGCGCCTTCGCTGGCCCGGATGAAGATGCCTTTGACGTCGTCATCATTTGCGGCGGCATCGATCTTCACGAGAATGTCCGTGAAGCCCTGCTGGTTCGAGAAGGCTGCAAAGCCTGAAACCGGCGCCTGGTCGGTCAAGGGTTCGCGCAGGTCGAGCGTTAGGACCATTTCGTCGGGTTGACTGTCGGATCCGGCCGCGGCTGCGCCGATCAAGGCCGCCAGGGTGAAGAACGACACGATTATAAAGAGGAATATGGCAACGAATGCGCCTGCCATGGACAAGAGAAAGGTTTTCACCGCGGGGAAGCTCCTATGGGGTATGATCAGTCTATTTGTGACTGTATTTATCGATAAATGATAAAGGGCGTTTATCTAATTTGTAAACCCCGTGCAGGCGCACAGGCTGAAATTAAGGTGGTGAGGCGGCTGGGCGCAGATGGGGTGCTTGCAAGGCGGCTCGTGTTTGGCTATTTGGCGCGTCTCCCGTGTTGGGGCGTCGCCAAGTGGTAAGGCACCGGTTTTTGGTATCGGCATTCCCAGGTTCGAATCCTGGCGCCCCAGCCACGGGAACTTTCAGGCAGAAACTCTGCACCCAAGCCCCGCTCGCTACGGGCAACTTTCTCTGAAAACAAGGGCTGTTGCGGCGCACAATGCAACATCACTGTTGCCATTTCGCTGCGGTCTGTTCAATTACCTGAAGGATTGTTTAAGCGTGTTGATCCGTTCGGCCCCTGTTGATAGCGTTGCAGTGTCGCAGGGGTAGCCTGTCTTGGGCGGGTGTTGCGGCGGATGAGAAAAGATGAGGGCCAGCAAAGAGCCCCGCGATCAATCCGGGAGGTGGAAGGCGCCAGCAGTGCGCCGCTCACTTTCTAAACTTGCATGGCCGCGCTTTTGTGTGCGAGTGGCCAAGAGGGGCGGTTGTCGAAGACAGGCGTCTTGAAGAGATTTTTCGCAGGGCCGTGTGGTCTTCCCGGGAGAGGGAGTCCTCGCGCCTGCGTCGGCTTTAAAGAGTGAGTGAGAGGCAGACCTCATGAGACAAGTCCTGACCCCGGCCCGCAGTGTGCTTGCGGCCGTGCTGATAGCCGCCCTGGGTGGAACCGCCCAGGCACAGCTCGGAACCGCGCTAGACACCGGCCAACAGGCCACGACCCGTGCCCAGCAGGTCCAGCAGCAAATCAACCAGCTCGACGATGAGCGCTCCGATATGGTGCGTGAATATCGCACGCTCCTGCAGCGCCGTGATGCTGCTGAGCTTTTTGCGCGTCAGCAAGAGCAAGTCGTCGAGAGCCAGCGCCGAGAGGTCGAGAGCCTGTCCGAGCAGCTCGGGCGGATCGACGAGATCACCGCTGAAACCGTGCCGATGCTGATCGACATGGTGGCTGACATCAAAGCTTTCGTTTCGGCAGACCTTCCCTTCAAAATGGACCTGCGCCAGGCCCGCCTGGATGGTTTGGACGCCGCCATGGAAGACCCGCAGGTCTCCACGGCTGAGAAGTATCGCCTGATCATCGAGGCTTACCAGGCTGAGATGGAGTATGGCTCCACGATCGACACCTGGCAGGAAACCCAGGACGTGAACGGCAACGCCACCACCGTGGACATGTTCCAGTATGGCCGCGTCGCGCTTGTCTGGCTCACCACCGATGACCGCCAGGCCGCCCGCTGGGACCGCGCCACTGGCAGCTGGCAGCCCGTGACCGATGGCGCCATGCGCGCTGCGATCCGCGAAGCGATCCGCGTGGCCTCGGGCAAGAAACAGCAGGAAGTGCTGTTCGCCCCGGTGACCCCGCTGAGCGTCCAGTAGTTCGGCACCAAGAGATTTGGAGTATATGAAGATGAGCAACCGCTTTTCCCTCAAAGCTCTCGGCGCCGCTGCGCTTCTGGGGCTTTCCACCATCGTTACGGCGACACCTGCCGTCGCCCAGGCTGCATCCCTGAGCGAAATTCTCGACCGGGTGCGCCGCGACAGCTCAGAGCTGTCGGCTGAGAACCAGGCGCGCCTGCGCGAATTCCAGCAAGCCCGCGACGAGCAGTCCGCCCTCTTGGCCGATGCCCGCTCTGCCCTGGCGTCTGCCGAAGCGCGCGGCCGGGCCCTGAGCGCCGAGTTCGACCAGAATGAAGCGCGCCTCGGTGAGCTTCAGGCCCAACTCGACACCGAAGCTGGCGATTTCTCCGAACTGCTCGGCCAGTTCCGGACGGCTGCCGGTGAAACCATGCCGCAAATTCGCGCTTCGCTTGCGAATTTCGACTATCCTGGCCGCGTGGAGAAGCTCTCCGAAATCGCCCAGGCCCGGACCCTGCCAACCCGCGCAGACCTCGACAGCCTGCCCAAGGCGATCCTTCAGGAAATGATCGCCCAGTCCGAAACGAAGATCTTCTCCGCTGAGGTCTCGAACATCGGCCCAGACGGCGAAAACGCCACGGTCGACCTGGCGCGTATCGGCGTGTTCACCGCCGGTACGGTTGAGGGAAGCCCCCGCTTCGTTGAAGTGGAAGTGCCTGAACTGGCGGGTGAAGAGCCCTTCCTCCGGGCCTTCCGCGCCCAGCCTCGCGGCGAGTTCCGCGCTGGAATGGGCCGGGTCGTGAGCGCGATCCAGAACGGTTCCACTGAAGCTGTTCGCGGCCCGGTTGACCCGTCCAAGGGCGACCTGTTTGCGATCCTCGGAGACATTCCAAGCTGGGGCACGCGCCTGACCCGCGATGGTGGCTTCATCGGACAGCTCATCCTGTTCTTCCTGATCCCGCTCGGCATTGCTCTGGGGCTTTTCAAGATCGTGACGCTGTTCCTGCAGGGCACGGCCATGCGCGGCACGGCGAAATCGCGCCGCGGCGGCACGGGCAACCCGCTCGCCAAAGTGTTTGCGACCTATGAGGACAACAAGACCGCTGATCTTGAGACCCTCGAGCTGAAGCTGGACGAAACCATTCTCCAGGAAACGCCGAAAATCGAGCGCTTCAACGACATCATCAAGGTTTTGTCGGCTGTGGCCCCTCTGGTGGGTCTGCTTGGAACGGTTGTCGGTATGATCCTGACCTTCACCGCCATCACCAACTACGGCGCCGGTGACCCACAGCTTATGGCTGGCGGTATCTCGGTGGCCCTCGTGACCACGGTGCTTGGTCTGCTCGCAGCCATCCCGCTGATCCTGCTCCATGCCATCGCGGCCGCCATGGCCCGCGGCAACCAGCAAATGCTCGACGAGCAAGCCGCTGGCCTCGTGGCAGAGCGTGCGGAAGCTGAGCGTCGCGGAGCAGTGGCCTAATGGCCGCTGCTTCCCACGCGCGGGAGGCATCCTATGATCGCTGAGATCCAGGAATTCCTCGACCGGGGTGGACCTGTCCTCCTCCTGATTGCGGTCACCACATTCTTCATGTGGGCCCTGATCCTGGAGCGGCTGTTCTATTTCCACGTCGCGCACAAGGCGGTGGCCAATGAGGCCGTTGATGAGTGGCGTTCGCGCTCAGACCGCAAGTCCACCACGGCACACTGGGTCAGGGACAAGATTGTCTCTGAGGTGCGCCAGAAGGCGGAAAGCAATATCATCCTGGCCAAGGCCACAGTGGCGCTCGCGCCGCTGCTCGGCCTCCTCGGAACGGTGACAGGCATGGTGACTGTGTTTGACATCATGGCATTGACCGATGGTGCCGATGCCCAGGCCATGGCGGGGGGCGTGTCTCGCGCCACCATCCCAACCATGGCCGGCATGGTGGTGTCGATTACGGGCATCCCGTTCGCGTCGGGCATGATGCGCAAGGCCAACCGTCTGGTGCAGGCCGTTGACGATGATCTGGAGATTGGCTGATGCGTGGACGATCCCTCAGAAAACCCGAAGAGGCAGAAGTTGACCTCACGCCCATGCTGGACGTGGTCTTCATTCTGCTCATCTTCTTCATCGTGACGGCTGTGTTCACCGAGGAACAGGCGATTGCGCTTGAGCCTCCACCGCCGCCAACTAACACACCGCCACCGCCGGATGCTGCGCCAACGATCATCATTTATGTGAATGACGAAAACCTCATTCGCGTGAATGGTCGCGTCGCAGATATCGGTTCCGTGCGTCCGAACATTGAACGCCTCAAGGCTGAGAACCCCGAAAGTGCGGTGATCATCCAGGCGGATCGGGACGCGGAGTCCGGCGTCATCATCAACATTCGTGACCAGGCCTACTCGGCTCAGGCCACGCCTGTGAACATCGTTCTCAGCGGCGAATAGGAGGAGACCAGAATGGCCAGACGCAGACGCGCATCCTCCGCCGGTGAGAGCGAAGGAGATGACGTAAACCTCACGCCCATGCTCGACGTGGTGTTCATCCTTCTGATCTTCTTCATTGTGACGGCGAAGTTCATCAGCGAGCCCGGTGTTGAGATTTCTCGTCAGGACGTGGATAATGACTCCCGTGTGACGCCCCTCGCCATTCTCGTGGCGATCGACGATCAGGGCGACATCTATATCGACGACAGGCTCGTCGAGCCGAATGAGGTCGAGTTCACCCTGCGGGAAATGCGCAAGGGGAATGCAAAGGGAGAACTTGTTCTCCAGGCGGACAATAAAGCGCCAGCTGGCGCCATGGTTGGCTTCCTTGAGACGGTTCGAGACCTCGAAGGCGTGACACGTGTGAACGTGTCGACAGAGCAGGACTAGGAGACGAAAGAGATGAACAACTCAATTCTTCGCCTGGCCGTCGCAGCCCCTATCGCGATTATCATCGTGCTGGGACTGCTGATCTTCATGGGACGGATCATTTCCCAGGAGTTCATTGAGCCCGAAGGCAAGGAACAGCGCGTGCTCGAGTCGATCACGCCCTCCGAGCAGAGCCAGGAAGTTCGGCGTACATCACGGTCGCGTCCCCAGAGGCTTGCCTCTGCAGACAAGCCACCACCCCCGCCGAAACTGTCTTCGTCCAAGTCCGACATCGACCTGCCAACCCCGAACATTCAGGGCGCAGCGCCGACGGAGCTGAACTTTGACCGGGTTCAGTCCATCGCGATTGATCCCGTGGCGATCTCTGACCGGGACGCCCAGCCGATCAGCCCACCCGTGGTGCAATACCCGCAACGGGCCGCCGAACGCGGTATCGAAGGCTCTTGCGAGGTTCGCTTTGATGTGAATGCGCGCGGTGAGCCGTTCAACGTGAACGCTGACTGCACGGACAGCGTGTTCCGCCGCGAAGCAGAACGCGCTGTGAGCCGCGTCCGGTTTGCGCCGAAGATTGTGCGCGGCCAGGCCCTGGAGCGCCGCAACGTGGTGTATCCAATCGAGTTTGGCCTCGACGGCTAACGCCTTATAATCACCTGAAACTGACAGCCCCCGGTGCCCGACGGCGCCGGGGGTTGTTTTATTTCTGTCATGCGCTTGACGCTACGTAAATTCGGCCGTAATGATATCGTATAACAAAACGGGAGAGGTAAGCTGATGCAAAACGAAAATGGAATTGGACGGCGGGAACTGTCCCGCTTCGGAAAGTGGAGCGTTGTTGTCCCGGCAGCCGGCGTGACCTTCGCGCTGTGCCTGTTCATGGGTCGCCTGATCCAGGCTGAGTTCATCGAGCCGCCGGCGAAAGAGGTTCGCGAATTGGCCAGCATTACGCCGTCAATGACGAGCAGTGATCCTATCCGAAGACCGCACACCAAGCCCGTGCGTATGGACGACGCCCTACCGCCACCCCCACCGCCGGATTTGAGCGCCACCAAGCGAGACGTCGATCTTCCAACCCCAATCATTGAGGGAAAAGCGCCCACGGAAATCGACTTTGACCGTCTCGACGAGATCGTGGTGGACCCGGTGGTTATTGATAGCCGGGAAGCAAAGCCCATCAGTCCGCCGGTTCCACAGTTTCCCCGCGCCATGGCTGAGCGCGGCGTGGAAGGGGCCTGCGAGGTTCGGTTCAATGTGAGCACACGCGGCGAGCCCGTCGACATCTCGGCTGACTGTTCCCATTCAGGGTTTGCGCGGGCCGCGGAACGGGCTGTGGCCCAGGTGCGCTTTGCGCCGATGATCGTTCGCGGTCAAGCCGTAGAACGGCGCAACGTGATCTATCCCATCGAATTCACCCTGGAGGGCTGAGTCGTGCGCCTTGCCGCGTCTGCATTGTGTACCAATCTCAATACAAACCAGCAGCTTGGTGTGCCCGGTGCGCATCGCTGCAGAAAAACAACAAGTTTACCCGCCGCGCCGCTTGAAACCCCCGGAGCTTTCCGGTTTGTTAGGGCAAAATGCGCGTCGGCGCAGCCAAAGGAGTGAGACACCATGGCATTGAATTCAATCTTCAAGGGTTTGATGGCCGCGTGTGCCGTTGCCGCCCTCGCCGCTGGCCCGGCCGTGGCCCAGGCGTGTGATACAACAGAGTTCACCTCGAAGAATGGCCAGCTCTATCTGGCGGCCGAGAATGAGCTTCTGGTCAATGACAATCCTGCCGCCGCCCTGGCCAAGCTCAACGAGCTGCGCGCCAGTGAGATGAACTGCTATGAGGAAGGCGCTCTTTTGCGGCTCTCCGCAGCGGTGAAGGTGGAAACCAACGATTATCCCGGCGCCGTGCGCGACCTGGAAACCGCGGTTCAGCGCGGATACGTTCCGCAGGCGGAGATTGGTCAAACCTATTACAATATCTCCCAGCTTCATATGAGCAGCGAAAACTTGCCGGAAGCGCTGCGCTACATGACGCTCTGGATGCAGAATGGCGGTCGCCCGGACCGGACCCAGAAGTGGCAGCTTGCGGTGCTCAACCACAAGGCAGACAACAACCGCGAAGCCCTGCGCTGGGCCGAGGAAGTCTTCCGTGAAGACGGCCCGAATGCGGAACGCGAAGTCTATGACTTCCTGATCTACCTCTACGACCAGACCGGCCAGTTGGCGAAGAAAGCCCAGCTTCTGGAAACGCTCTTGCAGCGCAACCCGAATGAGCGCCGCCTCTGGGACGCGATTGCGGGCGACTATTTCCAAGCGGGCGACCAGCGCCGCGCCTTTGAGGTCCAGAAAGCCATGTATCTCGGCGGCATCCTCCAGACCGAGGATGAGCTGATGCGCATTGTGAACTTCTACAACCAGTTCGACGTGCCCTTCCAGGCCGCGCGCACGCTGGAAAAGGAAATGAACGCAGGCAACATCTCCAAGACCTATGAGCGTATGGAATTGCTGGCGAACCTTTACCAGGTGGCCCGAGAGTTTGAGCGCGCCATCCCGGTGATCCGTGAAGCGGCCCAGATGCGCAATTCCGGTGAGATGTATGAGCGCCTTGGCCGCTCCTATGCCGAGCTCAAGGATTGGGAAAATACGGAGAACGCCTTGCAACAGGCCCTGAGCGCCGGTGGCGTTAAGGATCGTGGCACGGTCTGGACCCTGATCGGCCAATCCCGTTATGAGCGCGAAAACACCGAAGGTGCTCTTGAAGCATTCCGCCAGGCCAACAATGCTGGCGGGCGTGGCTGGCTCTCCTTCATCGCGGCGGAGCGGGCCACGGAACGCGCCCTCTACTGCTTCACATTGCGCACACCATTCCTTGAACTGGAGAATGAGCAGAAAGCCTGTGATTCGCTCAGAGCTCTGTCAGATGACCAGAAACCAGAGGGCTGCCTCACCATCGAGGCGCGCTATGAAGAAGCCGCAACAGCTTACAATGACAGTGGCTGCGCTGACGGCTAAGCCGCAAGAACAGCATCGAAACACAGGGAAACGCCCCGGCTTTGTCCGGGGCGTTTTCTTTTTGTCGCCCCGGTTCCACAGCGTTTTCGCCTTGGGCGGAAACGCGCCGCGAGCGAACGGAAAAGCGACGATCGGTTCCACCGAAGGTGAAATCGATCTAGCTGACGTCAAAATGACGCCTCTCATCCACCATCCCGCCTATGACGCTGATAGCGTGCCTGATGGGCATCGCTTCCCCATGCGCAAATATTCCATTGTGGCGGATCGGCTGACGGCGGCGGGCCGCTCATTTCTCAAGCCAGACCTGGCCAGTGCGGCGACGCTCTCGGCGGTCCATGCGCCCGGCTATGTGGATGCAGTCCTTTCCCAGACCCTGGAGCGCAAGGCCGCCCGGCGCATCGGGTTCGAAATCACGCCAGCTATCGCGCGCCGGTCCCGCGCGGCGGTGGGGGGCACAGGGCTGGCCGCGCGCATCGCCCTGAATGAAGGCGCCGCCATCAATCTGGCCGGCGGCAGCCACCATGCAGACGGACAGGGTGGGGCAGGCTTTTGCGTGTTTAATGATGTGGCGGTTGCCGCTCAGGGCCTGTTGGAGGCCGGGCTGGCGCACCGCATCGCTGTGATCGACCTGGATGTGCACCATGGCGATGGTACGGCGCGGATCTTTGCCGATGAGTCCGCTGTGTTCACATGCTCGGTCCATTGCGAGGCGAACTGGCCGCGGGACAAACCGCCCTCGGATCTGGATGTTGGCCTTGAACGCGGCGCGGGCGACGAGGCTTATCTACGCTCTCTGGAAGATGCGCTTCAGGAGGCTTTCGCGCGCGCCCAGCCCGATATCGTCTTCTACAATGCCGGGGTCGATCCCCATGCCGAAGACCGGCTCGGCCTGCTCGCCCTCAGCGATGCGGGGCTTTACAAGCGCGACCGGCGCGTGGCGGAGGTCTGCCGCGCGGCGGGCACCCCCATCTGCGCCGTGTTGGGGGGTGGCTATAGCAAGGATGCCGACGCAGTGGCGCGCCGGCATCTGTTATTGGTAGAGGCGATGGACGCGGTAGCCACCTAGAATTTGTAGCCAAAGCCGATGCCGACCACGAGCGGATCAATGTCCACGTGTGCATCGACGGAGGTGCCGAGCGCCGTGGTGAAATCCACAGTCACATCGGGGTTGATCCAGACTTTCTTGATGTCCGCGTTCAGCAGCCAGCCGCCAGCCGCCCTCGACGCCATCGAGATCGTAATCAATGCCGGCCTGCAGGGCGAAGCCGAAGGACGGATCGTACTCTATGCCGTCGGCGACATCGCCTTCATCTTCATTGAAGAAGAACGTCGCGTTCACGCCCGCGCCCACATAGGGGGTGAATTGGCTGTCATTCTTGAAGTGGTATTGCAGTGTCAGGGTCGGCGGCAACAGCCAGACATCGCCAAGCGGAACCGTGGCATTGTCCAGCGCGCCGGGCACCGTCACGCCTACGGCATCCACATCATGGGGCGTCACGGCCAGGATCAGCTCGGCGGCGATGTTGTCCGTGAAGAAGTATGTGATGTCGAGTTCGGGCACATACTGGTCGTTGATGTCCACGCTGCCGGGCAGGGCGGCCCCGCCGGCTGACAAGTCAGCGGCTTCGTCCGGCAGGACGCCGATCACCCGGCCCCGGATCTGCCAGGGATTGTCATCGGCGATGGCGGGCAGCGCAGGAATGGCGGCGCCTGCCAGCAAAAGTGCGCTTAGAAATATACGTTTCATCGGTTTGGTCCCTTCCAAGAGATGGGACTGTTCTGGCGCGGCGCTCTGCTGGCGGCGATACGGGCTCTCCCGAATGTGGCGCCGTGGCGCAGCTCAGGAGTGTGTGTCAGCCGGTCGCAGGTCGCCCATGGCGTGTGGCGCGAGTGAATGGTGTTGCGAATTCCCCAGCGCACATCGGCGGTGCGGCGCACCGATGCTTGCCCCCGGGCGCCGAGTCCACCCAACGTCGTTCCATGAACACGCCAAGCCTTTCTGACGCCACGGACCTGCTCAAACGGGTCTATGGCTATGACGCGTTTCGCGGGCTGCAGGCCCCCGTCATCGAGGATGTGCTGGCCGGGCGGGACGTGATGGCCATCCTGCCCACGGGTGGGGGCAAGTCCCTGTGTTACCAGATCCCGGCGCTTGTGCGTGGCGGCTGCGGCTTGGTCGTCTCTCCGCTCATCGCGCTGATGGCTGACCAAGTGGACGCGCTGAAGGCGCTGGGCGTGCGGGCAGAGCGCCTGGACAGTTCCATGGATCCAGCGGCGCGGGGCGATGCCCTGGCCGCAGCCCGGGCCGGGGAGATGGACCTGATTTACGTGTCGCCAGAGGCCCTCGCCACGCGCTTGTCCGACGCCCTGGCGGACATTGAACTCAGCCTGATCGCCATTGATGAGGCCCACTGCGTCAGCCAATGGGGTCATGATTTCCGGCCCGATTACCGCGCCCTTGGCCGGCTGAAACAGCTCTTTCCCGGCGTGCCCCGTATCGCGGTTACGGCTACGGCTGACACCAAGACCCGCGAGGACATCCTCGCCCAACTCGACCTCACCGACCCGGCCGTGCATGTGGCGAGCTTTGACCGGCCCAACCTCCAGCTTGCCGCCGAGCCGAAACAGGGCGACCGGACCTCCCGGATTGTCTCCCTGGTGAAGGCCCACGCCGGACGCTCTGGCATCGTCTATGCCGCCACGCGCGATGGCACTGAAAAGCTCGCCGAGGCGCTGACCCGGGCCGGCTGCCCTGCGCTGGCCTATCATGCGGGCCTGGAGGCCGATGTGCGCGCCGCGCGCCAGCGCCGCTTCCTGCTGGAAGATGGGCTGACGATGTGCGCCACGGTGGCCTTCGGCATGGGCGTGGATAAGCCCGATGTACGCTTCGTGATCCATGCCGACCCGCCCAAGACGATCGAGGCCTATTGGCAGGAAGTGGGCCGGGCCGGGCGCGACGGTGCACCTGCCGAGGCGGTGGCCCTGTTCGGGCCGTCAGACATGCGCCGGTCCCTTTCCTGGGTGCAGGAGGCCGATGCGCCCGCCGAGATCAAGTCGGTGCAGCTCGCCAAGACGCGCCAGCTCTTTGCCTTCCTGAACGGGACAGCCTGCCGGCGCCAGGCCGTGCGCCAGTATTTTGGAGAAGCCGACGCGGAACCCTGCGGTGTGTGCGACAGCTGCACCGAGGACGCCGGAGAGGGCGTTGACGCGACCGAATGGGCCAAGATGGCGACGGCGGCAGCAGCGCGTACCGGCGAGCGGATCGGGCGCGGGCGGCTGATCATCCATCTGCGCGGTGAGGCGAAGGACAGCTTTGACGAGTCTCTCTCGGTCCAGTCCACCTATGGCATCGGGGAGGCCCTGTCCGCGCCGGGCTGGCGTGCCGTGCTGGATGAGCTGTTGTTCTGCGGCCTATTGAAGGAACAGGGCGATGCGATGCGCCCCGTGATCGGGCTGGGCGACCGGGACGGCGTGCGCGCCCTCTGGAAGGGGGAGCGGGAAGTGCGCCTGAAGGCCGATCCGGCGGCGCGGCGCCCACGCAAGGCGCGCAAGGCGGCCAGCGCCGGCGTGGTCGACCAGCTCTCAGGGCGCGACCAGTCTTTGTTCGAAGCCCTGCGCGGCTGGCGCCTGGAAGAGGCAAAGACGCGCGGCGTGCCGCCCTATGTCATCTTCCACGACCGCACCCTGGCCGCTATCGCGGCCGAGCGCCCCGGCTCCCTGGAGGACCTGCGCGGCGTTTCCGGCGTCGGCGAGAAAAAGGCCGAACGCTTCGGCGAAGCCGTCATCGGCGTGGTCGCCGAAGCGGCATAGGGCGGATTGGCTCCCTCAGTTGGGGCAGAGGTAACTGCTAACGAAAAACACGACGTCGTTAACCACTTACTAGGGACGCGTCGTTAACCTTTGAATGCGAGAAAGGTTAACGGGCTGCTGGTGCCAAGCCTGTTTACGAGTGTCGAACGTTTTTTGGTGAAGAATGATTTCTGTTGATATTCCCCCTCAGCCGATCCTTTCACAACAGGCAAATCCACAGGACGAAGTTGGCGTTGAAAAACCTCGTGCGACCGCATTTTTAACTTATGCACATTCAGATGATCGTTACGTTTTTGAGGTGAACGAGGCGCTGAAGCTTGCAGGCGTCAAGACTTACCTAGATCGAGAATTTCTAGAAACCGGGAACATCCAGAACCAGATCATCGCTACTTTAAAGGTTGTAGAATACCAAATCATATTTTGTACAGAAGCTTCATCTGAATCAGAATGGTGTCAAAACGAAGTTCACTTTGCTGGGCTAAGGGGCATCAAGCAGATACCCGTGATTATCGACCCTATCGAAAGGATGGACTATTTTCAGTTCATCCGACTTGATCTCCATCGCGCAATTTTTGTCGAGAGGTTTCGCCACTCAGAGCCCGCAATATTGGGCATTACTCGTGATCTGATGCGTATCATTGATGGGGTTTAGCGCTCTAATTGCAAGCCTCGTAAGGCGCGTGGAGCGTAGCGATATGCTTTAACGCTTTTTGCCGCGGAGAACGATAGTGCATATCGGGCGCCGCCCTCCACGCCCTCCATAGCCCTTAAAGCCAGTCCGGCGCGACCACCTTGCCTGTGCCGCCCATGTCAGGTTGGGGGTGGCGCTCCAGGAGCTTTGCGACGACGGCGTCGGCGACCCGGTCGGCCTCGCGCAGGGGCTCGAAGCTCCAGCTTTCCAGGTCGCCGTCAAACCAGCGGGCCACGCCGCGCTGGATGAGGCTGTCATGGAGGCGGTCGAACTTTGGTGCCCGTCCATGCAAGCGGGCGATGTGCACGGGCAGGGCGTGATAGGCCGCATCCGAGAGCATGTTGGCGCTGTCTTCGGTGATGATGGCGACATCCGAAAACATCAGCCAGGCGAGATACGGGTTGGGGCCATCGCCAGGGCCCGCCCAGAAGCGCGCGCCAATCTGGTCTGCGAGGTCGCGCATGCGAGCCTGCACCGGGGCAGGCGTGCGGCGAGAGGTGGTGATCCGCAGGCGCCAGCCTTTTCCCGCCAGGGCGCTGAGTTGCATGGCCAGGGTCTCAGCCGCGCCCTGGGTGAAGGTGTGGGTCTTGGAGTCCCCGCCGAGGATGATGAGGGCGGATTTGCCGGGCTCGTCGGCCAGATCGGCAAAGGCCTGGCCAGCCTCCTCCATATCATCGGGCGAGAAATAGGAGGGCGAGCCCACGGTGGAGATCACATTGGCCCCGCTCAAACCATCATGCTGCGGCGTCACCAGCAGGTCGAAGGCGGCTGGGTCCAACTTCGGATCGAGGATGTGGACCACCAGCGTCTCATCGCCAGCACGGCGTTTAATCTCTGCCGAATAGGGCGCAGTGCGACGCCCGGCGCCGAGCCAGATGGTCGGCCAGGGCGGGGCAAGCGCGCTGTGTTGGTCCTTTGGTAGGGCCAGCAGGGGCGCGCGCCACGCCTTGGAGGGCAGCCACGTCCACGGTGCGCGGGGCGTGAGGGTCAGCGGCTGGTCGCGATGGCCTTCGCCAGCAATGTGGGCGATTTGCATCCAGCGCAGGGTAGAGCCGAGGGCGTTGGCAATCGCGCGCACCTGGGCAGCATTGCCCGCGCGCCCATCGGAAACGGCCCAGATGGAAGGGCCAAGCCGGGCCGTGTCCGTCGGTGCGCCTATTTGAATTCCACCTTCTCGATTTCGTAGGCCTTCGCGCCGCCGGGGGCGGACACTTCGGCCTCATCACCTTCTTCCTTGCCGATCAGAGCACGGGCGATAGGAGAGGAAATCGAGATCTTGCCATGTTCAATGCTGGCCTCGTCGTCGCCGACGATTTTATAGGTCTTTTCTTCTTCTGTATCGACGTCGATCAGGGTCACGGTGGCGCCGAAGCGCACGCGCGTGCCCGTCATCTTTGTCAGGTCGATCACCTCGGCGCGGGCCAGCTTGTCGTCCAGCTCGGCGATGCGTCCCTCAATGAAGGACTGCTTCTCTTTCGCCGCGTGGTACTCGGCGTTCTCTGAAAGATCGCCGTGCTCGCGTGCTTCAGCGATGGCTGCAATGATGGTGGGACGCTCAACGGATTTGAGGGTCTTGAGTTCTGACTCGAGGGCCGCGTGACCCTCAGCGGTCATGGGAATTCTTTCCATGTACGTGTACTCTGCGTTTTCGGAATAAGCGTAGGGTTGTGCCAAAACCCTGCGCGGTCAAGTGGGCGTCATCAGGTCGATTGCAAGGCTTGGACGCCAAGTTTGCGCGTTCGTAACGCTTCGATGGCCGCGACGGAAGCGATCGAGGCCGCCAAAGTTGTGAAATAGGGAATGCCGCGCGTCAGGGCCGTCCGGCGGATGGATTTGCTGTCCTTGAGAGACTGAACGCCCTGTGTTGTGTTGAAGACCAGCTGGATATCGCCATTGATCATGGCGTCCACAATGTGGGGCTGGCCTTCGATCACTTTGTTGATGGGCGAGACATTCAGGCCTTGTTCCGAGAGGTACCCTGCCGTGCCGCGCGTTGCCACGATGTCGAACCCCATATCGATCAGGGATTTGATCGGCGCGATCAGCGAGGGTTTGTCGGCATCTTTGACTGACACAAACACGCGCCCGCCCTTGGGCAGTTCCACGCCTGCCGCGGTCTGAGATTTCAGGAACGCAGTGCCGAAATCGTCATCCCAGCCCATCACTTCGCCGGTGGAGCGCATCTCCGGGCCGAGCACGGGGTCGACATCCTGGAACCGGCCAAACGGGAACACGGCTTCTTTCACCGCAATCCGCGAAGGTGTGGCCTCGGACATGTCAAAGCTGGCCAGGGGCTCTCCCGCCATCAGCTTTGCAGCAATGCCAGCGATCGGCGCGCCGACAGCCTTGGCCACAAACGGAACGGTGCGGGAGGCGCGGGGATTGGCCTCCAGGACGAAGATGTCATCATCCTTGATTGCGAACTGGATGTTGATCAGGCCGCGCACATTCAGGGCCTTGGCCAGGGCGGTTGCCTGCTCTGCGAGCCGGGCCTGGATGTCTTCGCTGAGCGAGTAGGGCGGCAGGGCGCAGGCGCTGTCGCCAGAGTGGACGCCGGCTTCCTCGATATGCTCCATGATGCCCGCCACATGGACGTGCTCGCCATCGCAAAGCGCATCAACATCCACTTCGGTGGCGTCTTCCAGGTAGCGGTCGATGAAGAGGGACTGGTCGCCTGCCACGGCGAGTGCCAGCTGGCCAAACTCTCGCAAGTCTTCCGGCGAGCGGGCAATTTCCATGGCGCGTCCGCCCAGCACGAAGGAAGGGCGCACCATAACGGGGTAGCCGAGCCGCTCGGCGCCCGTGACCGCCTCATCAAGGTCGCGCGCGGTTGTTGAAGGGGCTTGCTGCAGGCCAAGCTCGTCGATCAGGCGGGCAAATTGCTGGCGGTCCTCTGCGAGGTCGATAGAGGTGGGCGAGGTTCCCAGGATCGGGATATCATTGGCTTGCAATGTGTTGGCGAGGCCGAGCGGCGTCTGGCCGCCGAACTGGACGATGACGCCGGCAAGCTCGCCGTCCATCTGCTCACGCGCGACAATTTCCAGAACATGCTCGCGAGTGAGTGGCTCGAAATAGAGCCGGTCCGAGGTGTCGTAGTCGGTGGAGACGGTCTCGGGATTGCAGTTCACCATAATCGACTCGATGCCGATATCGGCCATGGCGAAGGCGGCGTGGCAGCAGCAATAGTCAAACTCGATCCCTTGGCCGATCCGGTTCGGTCCGCCGCCGAGGATCATGGCCTTGCGACGATCTGAAATCCCGGCCTCGCACCCTGGCCGATCGCCCGGGTCCGTGGGCGTGCGGAAGGGCGGCGTCTCGTAAGTGGAATACAGGTATGGCGTGGCCGCTTCGAATTCGGCGGCGCAGGTATCGATACGCTTGTAGACGGGCCGCACACCAAGCGCGTGGCGATGGGCCCTGACAGCGTCTTCGCCGCGACCGGTGAGTGCACCAAGGCGGGCATCGGAAAACCCTTTGGCCTTGAGTGCCAACAGGCCGGCATAGTCATCTGGCAAACCGTCGCGGCGAATCCCGGTTTCGATTTCCATAAGCTCCGCGATCTGGCGCAGGAACCAGAGATCAATGCTCGTGATCCGGTGGACCTCTTCAACGCCGATGCCCCGGCGCAGGGCCTGGGCGACAATGCGCAATCTGTCGGGCGACTGGACCGACAGGGCCCGCATGAGGGCGCCTTCGTCGTCAAAGGACATATCGTCGAGGCCGACGAGCCCCGTTTCCAGCGAGCAGAGCGCCTTTTGCAGACTTTCCTGGAAATTGCGCCCAATCGCCATGGCCTCGCCCACGGATTTCATCGCCGTGGTCAGCAGAGGGTCAGCGCCCTTGAACTTTTCAAACGCAAACCGGGGGATCTTTGTGACGACATAGTCCAGCGTCGGTTCGAAGCTTGCCGGGATTGCGCCGCCAGTGATGTCGTTGCCAAGCTCATCGAGCGTGTAGCCAACGGCGAGTTTGGCCGCGATCTTGGCAATCGGAAATCCTGTGGCTTTCGATGCGAGCGCCGAGGAGCGAGACACACGGGGGTTCATCTCGATGACGACGAGCCGGCCGTCTTTTGGATTCACGGCGAACTGAACGTTTGAGCCGCCCGTCTCCACACCGATCTCACGCAGAACCGCGATCGATGCCGAGCGCATGATCTGGTACTCCTTGTCCGTCAGCGTCAGAGCCGGGGCGACGGTGATGGAATCGCCCGTATGAACCCCCATAGGGTCGATGTTCTCAATGGAGCAGATGATGATGGCATTGTCGGCTTTGTCTCGCACGACCTCCATCTCGTACTCTTTCCAGCCGAGCAGGCTTTCATCCACCAGCACTTGCGCGACGGGGGAGGCTGCGAGGCCGCGCTCAATGATCTCGCGATATTCATCCTGATTGTAGGCAACACCGCCGCCCGTGCCACCAAGGGTGAAGGCCGGGCGGATGATCGCGGGGAGGCCCACATCGTCGAGCACGTCCATGGCGCGGGCAAGACCGGTGATGCGGTCATATCCGATGACCTTGCCTGACTCATCCTTGATCTCAGGCGCAGCGACGATGGAGGCGCGCGGATTTTCAAGGCCGATCTTGTCCATCGCCTTGCGGAACAACTCGCGGTCTTCAGCCTTGTTGATGGCGTCCGCGCGTGCGCCGATCAGTTCCACATCGAACTTTTCCAAAACGCCTTCGCGCTCCAGTCCGAGGGCACTGTTCAGCGCGGTCTGGCCGCCCATGGTGGGGAGCAGCGCGTCGGGACGCTCTTTTTCGATGATCTTGGCGACATAATCGACGGTGATCGGCTCGATATAGGTGGCGTCGGCGAGCCCCGGATCCGTCATGATCGTCGCCGGGTTCGAGTTCACCAGGATGACCCGGTAGCCTTCTTCCTTGAGCGCCTTGATGGCCTGGACGCCGGAATAGTCGAACTCGCAGGCCTGGCCGATCACGATGGGGCCGGCGCCGATCACCAGAATGGACTCGATATCCGTACGTTTAGGCATCTTGGCGAGTCCTTCCTGGCGGCATTCGGGCAAACGGATGCGCTATAGCGGGGAGTCTGTCAGACCTGCAAGGGATAACCCCACGGGACATGAAAAAAGCCCCGCCATTTCTGGCGGGGCCTCAAGGTATGAAAGACGGCGCGAACACGCACCCCCTTCCACACATTTGTCTCGAGCCGCTTAGTAGCGGTTGCTCGAATAGTTTGGATCGTAGGGATCATTTACGCCGGGTACGTCGCAGTCAAGGGCTTCATAGCAGCCCTGGGCAGCGCCAGCGACCGCGCCCACCACGGCGCCAATTGCAGCGCCATCGTCAGCGTCGCGCCCGCCAGTGTTGTTGCCGATGATTGCGCCAGCGACGGCGCCAACAGCAGCGCCAGTTACGGCGCGGCGCTCGGTTTGTCCGGTCGAAGTGCAGGCCGAAGCGAGCAGCGCAGCGGCGGCGAGGGCGGAAACTGTGAGAATACGGGTCATGGCAGGGTCCTTTCCGGGGTTACCTCACAGGACCACCCTAGTCAGGGCCATATGTATCCACGCTGAATGGACTTTTGTTCAGGTTCGTCCCGGATCAGGCGCGCTGCAACACGCTGTCTGACACGAACGGATTGTCGACGCGCTCCTGACCGAACGTACTCATCGGTCCATGACCCGGCACAAAACGCATCTGGTTTCCGAGGGGCCAGAGTTTTTCCTGAATCGAATCGATCAGTTGTTGATGGTTGCCTTTTGGGAAGTCTGTGCGCCCGATGGAGCCCCGAAACAGCACATCACCGACGAACGCCAGTGCGCCTGCCTTGTTGAAGATCACCACATGGCCGGGCGTGTGTCCGGGGGTGTGGACCACGCCAAACTCGTGTCCGTCCAATTCCAGTGTGTCGCCATCGGCCAGGTAGCGATCGGGCACCACGTTACGGCCATCGGCGATGCCGTATTTCGCGCCCTGGGCCTCAATGTCGTCGAGCAGCCATTGGTCGTCAGGATGGGGGCCGATAACCGGGGCGCCGGTGCGCTCGCGAATTTCAGCTGCGGCACCCGCATGATCAAGGTGGCCATGGGTGAGCCAGATTTCCTTGACCGTCACGCCGAAATGCTCGGCCGCCCCCATGAGCTTGTCGGTCTCCCCGCCGGGATCGACAAAGACCCCTTCCATGGAACGCGTGGACCACACCAGCGAGGTGTTCTGCTGGAGCGGTGTCACGGGGACGATGCGGATATCGAGGGGCGGTTGGGCGGTCGTCTCTGTCATGTTGGACAAGGTAAGCAGAACGTTGGGCCACGCAAGCGCAGAACTTGCCGCATCCCGGCTTCCGGTCCGCTTATGAAACGGGTAAGGCTGAGACTGGTTGGATGATGGCACACGGACGGGAGACACGAGCCATGGGAAACTTGCTGCGCGGTCGTCTCGGCATTCTGGCCGTCGCCCTGGTCGGGCTCGCGATTTACTGGTTCTCCAATCAGCAGGAAGTGCCTTTCACAGGTCGCAAGCAATTCAACACCATGTCGATCGAAGACTCCGTGCGCCTTGGCGCCCAGTCCTATGTCCAGATCCTGCAAAGCGAGTCCGGCAACGTGCTATGTACCAACGCCCGCACCTGCGACACGGGGCAGGCCGAAGTGGTGCGCACCGTTCGTGAAATCGGGGAGCGGCTTGAGCGGGCAGCGATCGAATATGAGCGCGAACTGCTCCAGGCTGGTTACAATTTCACCCCTGTCGCAGAAGCGTTCGACTGGACCTACAATGTGGTGGAATCCAACCAGCCCAACGCCTTCTGTCTGCCGGGCGGATATGTGGCGGTCTATACGGGCATACTGGATGTGACCGGCAACAATGATGGCCGGGTAACGCTTTCGGATATTGATGACGTGGACAAGCTGGCAGTCGTGATGGGCCATGAGATTGGCCACGCACTGGCCCACCATGGCGCGGAGCGGATGAGCCAGCAGAAGATCGCCCAGTTCGGGCAGGTCGCTGTTGGGCTCGGGATGGGGGACATGTCTGCGGGTCAGCAACAGGCCGTTATGCAGGCTTTCGGCATGGCGGCGCAGGGCGGCATTCTGAGCTTCTCCCGCCAGCATGAGACGGAAGCCGACAAGATCGGCCTCGAATTGCTCGTGCGCGCTTGCTACGACCCGCGCGAAGCGCCGGAGCTTTGGGAGCGCATGGGAGAGCTTGGTGGCGGGCAACGTCCACCAGAGTGGATGTCAACCCACCCGGCCAGTGAGACGCGAGCCGAGAATTTTCGTCGCTGGATGCCCGATGCGATCGCCGAGTACAATCGGCGCTGTGGCGGGGTTCTCCGTTAAACGAAATCTGGCCCCCTGAAACTGTTCTGAGAGTATTTCTGTCGGGGTGGACAGCGCGCACAAAAATGCCGGGCGAAAAGCGCCCGGCAAGTAAAGATGGGTCTTGCGTCAGTCCCCACATCTGCAAGTGCCACACGGGAAAAACCGGAACGAGCGGCGTTGGCCGATTTATCCTCCGCGGGTCCCCCCATCTGTGTTATACATACCTTGGGTATGTGGGGGTCGCAAGCCCGAATCGATGAGCAGGTGCGGGAAATGGCAAGACGTTCCAAGGAAGATGCAGAAAAGACACGCTCGGAACTGGTCCGAGTGGCGCGGGAACTTTTTGAGGCGCAGGGCTTCAAGGAAACGACGGTCGCCCAGATCGTTGAGCGAGCCGGAATTACCAAGGGTGGACTGTTTCACTACTTCAAAACGAAGGATGACGTGTTTCGTGAAATCTGGTCCGGTCTGCAGGCCGAAATGGATGCCGAAGCCCGCGAAAACGCTATTGCCGCCCGCTCTCGGACCGACCCGTACGCCGCATTTCTGGCTGGTTGCCGCACGTATCTCCACTGGGCGGCGCGGCCGGACTACCAGCAGATTGTTCTGATCGACGGCCCGTCCGTGCTTGGGCTCGCCGGGTGGTATGAGGCGGATAATGATCTGGGGCGCCGAAATGTGAGTGCGGGTATTGAGTACCTTGCGCGCAAGGGCATTGTTGCCGAGCACCGCGTCCAGGCCTTGTCAGTGCTGGTGCATAACGCGCTCAACGGTGCAGGTTTCGCCATGGCCCGCGGCGAACCGGGCGTGACCGTCGACAGTGTGCTCGACGCGTTTGAAGCGGTCCTTAAAAGCCTGCGCTAACCAGCGTGCGCGGTCATCAGATAGGCGAAGCGTTGGAACAGGTAAAAACTGTCCTGAGGCCCCGGAGAAGCTTCGGGGTGGTGCTGGACAGATATGATGGGCTTGCCCGCCACCCGAAGGCCGCTGTTCGTCCCGTCGAAAAGCGAGGTATGGCTTTCCTCAACACCAGGGGGCAACGACGCTGGGTCGACGGTAAAGCCGTGATTCATGGAGACGATCTCAACCTGGCCCGTTGCGAGGTCTTTGACCGGGTGGTTTGCGCCGTGGTGGCCCTGGGCCATCTTCATCGTCTTAGCGCCCAGGCTCAGCGCGAGCAATTGGTGACCCAGGCAGATGCCCAGAATAGGGATCCCGCTTTCAACGAGTCCGCTAATGAGGCTTCCGGCGCGCTGGAACGTCGCCGCTGGGTCACCGGGGCCATTGGAAAACACAATGCCTGAGGGGGACAAGGCCAGGACATCGGCGAGCGGTGTTTCCGGTGCGACGACCGTGGCGCGGGCATTTACCTGGGCAAGGTTGCGCAGAATGTTCGTTTTCACGCCGAAATCCACAACAACGACATGGTGGTCGGCGCTCGAGAGGGCGGAATACCCGTATGCGATATCCCAGAGGCGTTCTGTGTGATCGAAGGGGGCGTCCGCGGTCATTTCGGCGGCGAGATCGGCGGCCTCCAGCCCTTCAAACCGGTTGGCCAGTGCGATCAGGGCTTCAAGGTCGATGTTCCCCCCCGGAGCGTGGGCGATCGCCGCCTTTGGCATCCCTTCAAGGCGGATGCGGCGCGTCAGCGCGCGCGTATCGATACCTGACAGGCCGATAATGCCTCTCTTCGCCAGCCATGCATCGAAATGGTCTTCCGCCCGCCAATTGGACGGCGCAGTGATCGGGTCGCGGAATATTGCAGCGCGCGCGCCTCGCCCTGCAGGCTCAGTTGAGAATTCCCGGTCTTCGCCATTGGCGCCCACATTGCCGATGTGCGGGAATGTGAAGAGTACCAATTGGCTGGCATAGGAGGGATCTGTCAGGATCTCCTGATATCCTGTCATCGCCGTGTTGAAGCATAATTCACCGCAAGATGTTCCGGTTGCTCCTGCGCCCCGGCCAAGAAAAACAGTACCATCCGCCAGGGCGATGGCTCCCGTCGCTGTAGAATTGTCTTGCGCAGGACCCGGTGAATACATATCTGGCTTGCCTTCTTGACGGATTTGCAGTGCGTTAAGGAATACTGGGCTTTCCTGAGCGGCAGGAACTAGGGGCTGGTCGGCGACGTCGTCAAGACGATTTCGCCGCGAACATGCAGAGATATGCGCCATGGCTGAACTGGATTCAGCAGAACAAACTTCTTTGAAAGCACGTGTGGCAGACGCCCTTGAGGCGGCTGAGACCAAGCTTTCGTCCGAAAACGTATCCCCCGCGGATGAAACGCGGGCCGCGACTTTGCGGCTGATATCCTGCGCCGTGCGCGACCGGGATGCCAGTGCGCGCACGCGCGGTGACTGCGACGGCTGCGCCGATGCAACCGTGCTCGATGTGCTTGAAACCATGGCGGCTCAGCGTCGAATCTCGTCCAGAGAGTTCGACGAGGCAGGCCGGATTGAGGATGCCGAACGCGAACGCGAAGAACTTGGCGTCATCGAAGAGTTCCTGCCCAAACCCCTGGGTGATGACGAGCTGAACACCGCGGTGCAGCACGTTGTGGAAGAGCTTGACGCCTCCACACTCAAGGATCTCGGCAAGTGCATGAGCGCGCTGAAAGCGCGTTATCCGGGAAAGATTGATAGCCGTGCTGCAGGGCAGGCTGTGCGTCGCGCGCTGCAATAGGAATTCCCCAGAGCAGCGAAATCCTGTGGGGAATGTTCGCGAGATGTTTCGCCCGAATCACTTTTTCGGTTAATCAGGCCGGATGAGCAATGTCCGTATACCCGATGGTTTCCTCGATGAAATCAAAGCCCGCGTGCGCCCGTCCGATGTTATCGGTCGGAAGGTAAAGCTCACGCGGCGCGGTAAGGAATGGGTCGGGCTGTCGCCATTCACGAGCGAAAAAACGCCGAGTTTCTACGTCAATGACGAGAAAGGCATCTTCAAGGATTTCTCCTCGGGGCTCGGCGGTGACATCATCAAATTCCTGATGGAGACCGAGCGCCTCGAGTTCATGGAAGTTGTCGAGCGCCTCGCCGACGAAGCGGGCATGGAACTGCCAAAAGCGACGCCGGAAGCGGTCGAGCAATATGACCGGCTGAAGCGCCTCAAGGCGGCCTGTGCGGCGGCGGCGGAATTCTTCCAAGCCCAGCTCCGCGGCCAGAGCGGGGGCATTGCTAGAACCTATCTCCAGGAGAAGCGCGGTCTCGGCCCGGATGCGTGGCAACGCTGGGGCATGGGCGTGGCGCCGGACGATTGGCGCCAACTAACCGCGCATTTGAAGGGCATGGGCTTCACCCTTGATGAGATCACAGGCGCAGGTCTGGCGAAGGTCTCCGACAAGGGCGGGGAACCCTATGATGTGTTCCGCAATCGGATCATGTTTCCCATCGCCGACACCAAAGGTGACGTAATTGCCTTTGGTGGGCGCGCGCTCGACCCGGAAGACAAGGCGAAATACCTCAACTCTCCCGAGACTGATCTCTTCCACAAATCCCGCGTGCTCTACAATTACAAGCGCGCCCGGGAAGCGATTGGCTACGGCGCGCGCGGCGGCCTCATCGTTTGTGAAGGCTATATGGATGTGATCGCGCTGGGTGAGGCGGGCTTTGGCAATGCCGTCGCGCCACTGGGCACGGCACTGACGAGCGATCAACTTACGCTGCTCTGGCGGGCTGGGCCGGACCCGATCATGTGTTTCGATGGCGACAGGGCAGGGCGCGGGGCGGCCCATCGCAGCATTGATGTGGCATTGCCGGAAGTACTGCCGGATCGGTCCGTCTACTTCTCGTTTTTGCCGGAGGGGCTCGACCCGGACGATTTGTTGAAGCGCGCCGACGGGCGCGAAGAGATGCAGGGTCTTCTGGAGCGCGCAGTGCCCCTGGTGCAGGTGCTTTGGCGGCGGGAGCGCGATGCGGAGCCGCTGGAGACCCCGGAGCAAAAGGCTGGGCTCGAAGCGCGCCTGAAAGCAGCCGCTGGGAAGATTGGCCATGAGGGTGTTCGCACGGCTTATCAGCGCGACCTGCTCCAGAAAATGCGCGAGCATTTCTGGCAAGTGCGCCAGGCTGCACGCGGCAAGCGCGGAGCGCCAGCGATCAGCGCGCTGAAGGCCCAGAAAGGGCCACCGCCGGCGCTAGGGCAGCTCGTATCCGCAGCGGCGAGCCCGGCTTTGCTCGAAACATTTGCTGAGTTGTTGTCTTCGGTCGTGTTCAGCCATCCAGTTTCGGATGCTATTTGCGATGCGATCCTTGAGGTTCACTGCAATACGCAAAGTATCGATCCGGCCAGCGTTGCTGACTGTCTCGCCAATGCCGGAAAGACGGAAGCCCTGGCCGCCTTTGAGGCCTATCCTACGCGTCAGGAAGTCGAGCTAGGCACCCAGGCAGCCCGGGAATGGGAGCTGTTGATACGGCTTTACACCCAGACGTCTGGCGAAGCCGGGCCCGATGAAGACGAGCGCGAAACTGTGCTGAAGGACCCAGGCGCATGGGCGACACTGCACAGAGACATCGCAGAGCGCCAACGTCTGCGGGCGGAATCCAGCGAAGCTCAGATGGCCGCCTATGAAGCCGCCAAGAAACGTGCGCTGGAGCCCTGATACACACGCTTTGCCTGCATTTGGCGCTGAAATAACAATTTCGTCAGATGCCCAGTTGACCCAGCCCATCGGGCTGACCATGTATGGGCCTGAAATCGCGCGCTGATAGCAGCACTATTCGACCTGACACCGCCTCCATCGGCATAGCGTGCAGGTTTTGGCCCAGGGCCGCAGGCTGTTTCGGTACCAATTGCAGAGCCCGGGCAAGGGGCTCCAAGGGCTCGTTCCGATGTTTCGGGACGCGTCAGCTTTGCGTGCCGTGCACATTTCGCAAGATTAATTTTTTGTATCGATTATGGGCCTAGGTGTGGCCCTGTCGACACGGGAGAGATTGAATGGCGAAAGCCCAAGTTGACGAGCCAGAGACCGAAAACGCCGATGGTCCCGTGCTCGACATGAGCGACTCCGGCGTCAAGAAATTCATCAAGGATGCCAAGGCCCGCGGCTACGTCACCCATGACGAGCTGAACAAGGTTCTCCCCCAGGACCAGCTGACCTCAGACCAGATTGAAGACACCATGTCGGCCCTGTCCGAAATGGGCATTAATGTCGTGGAGTCCGAGGAAGAGGCCGAAGCCGAGAAGAACGCGCTCGCCAAGACCGATGATGCCAAGGCGCCGGTCAAGAAGGGCAATGCCCGCGGCTCTGAGCGCACCGACGATCCCGTGCGGATGTATCTGCGCGAAATGGGCACAGTGGAGCTCCTCTCACGCGAGGGCGAAATCGCCATTGCCAAACGGATTGAAGCCGGCCGCGATGCCATGATCCGGGGCCTGTGCGAGAGCCCGCTGACCTTCGAAGCCATGATGGTGTGGCGCGACGAGCTGGTGAATGAGCGTATCCTGCTGCGCGATCTGATCGACCTTGAGGCAACCTATGGCGCGGAAAACCCGCCGCCTGAACCCGAGGAAGAAGAGGAAGAGGAAGACGAAGCCGAAGCATCCGAGGACGGCGAGTCCAAGGATGACGACGAGGACGAAGATGAAGGCGCCGCCATGTCCATGTCGGCCATGGAAGGCGAGCTGCGCGAAGGCGTGCTTGAAAAGCTCGACGCCATCGCCAGCGACTTCAAATCCTATCGCAAGCTGCAGGAAAAACTGGTCGAGCGCCGGCTGGAGGGCAAGGGCCTGACGCCGAAGGACCAGGAGAAGTATGGCGCGGTCCAGACCTCCATCGTCGAAAACCTCAAGACGATGCACATCAACAATGCGCGGATCGAGGCGCTGGTTGAGCAGCTTTATGCTATCAACAAGAAGCTGATGACCCTTGAGGGCAAGCTGATGCGCGTGGCGGATAGCCAGGGCGTGCCGCGCCGGGAATTCCTCGACAATTATTTCGGCCGCGAGCTTGATCCGAACTGGATGGAAGACGTGCGCGGAAAGTCCAAGAAGTGGGAACGCTTCGTGGACCGCGAGGGCGAGAAGATCGAGGCGCTGCGCAACGAGATTTCCGGCCTGGCCCAGGATCTCGGCGTGCCAATCGATGATTATCGCCTGATCGTGCAGCGCGTTCAGAAGGGTGAGCGCGAGGCCCGCATCGCAAAGAAAGAGATGGTTGAGGCCAATCTCCGCCTCGTGATTTCCATCGCCAAGAAATACACCAATCGCGGCCTGCAATTCCTGGATCTCATCCAGGAAGGCAATATCGGCCTGATGAAGGCGGTGGATAAGTTTGAATACCGCCGCGGCTATAAATTCTCGACCTATGCCACATGGTGGATCCGCCAGGCGATCACCCGCTCCATCGCAGACCAGGCGCGCACCATTCGTATCCCAGTGCACATGATCGAAACGATCAACAAGATCGTGCGCACCCAGCGCCAGATGCTCCACGAGATTGGCCGCGAGCCGACCCCGGAAGAGCTGGCTGAAAAGCTCGGCTTGCCACTAGAGAAGATCCGCAAGGTGCTCAAGATCGCCAAGGAGCCGATCTCCCTCGAAACGCCCATTGGCGATGATGAGGACTCCAACCTCGGCGATTTCATCGAGGACAAGATGGCGCTCTTGCCCGTGGATTCAGCGATCCAGTCGAACCTGCGCGAAACGACGACCCGTGTGCTCAGCTCGCTGACCCCGCGCGAGGAACGCGTCCTGCGCATGCGCTTCGGCATCGGCATGAACACCGACCACACCCTCGAAGAAGTCGGTCAGCAATTCTCGGTGACGCGCGAACGCATCCGCCAAATTGAGGCCAAGGCCCTCCGGAAGCTGAAGCATCCAAGCCGGAGCAGGAAGCTGCGGAGTTTCCTGGATACTTGATGTCAAAGGCGGCCTTCGGGCCGCCTTTTTTTTTGGGTCTCAACGCGGCAGTTAACGTGGTGCGAACTAGATACTTGCTGCTTGCCCTGAACGACGCCATAAATTGGGCGAGGGCAGGAAAAGAGAGTAATATGAAAGCACTATGGTTTGCGGCGTCGGTGCTGTGTGTGTCGGCTTGTGCGACGGCGCCGACTGACATCTCGCTTGGTGAGCCAACGTCATCTTTGAAGGCCGAAGGTGCTGGGGCTATGGAAATCAACAATGAAGCGATCCTCGTGCTTTCCATCGGCCCGGTTGGCACGGCGGGAACATACCAATTCCAGCGACTGAATGAATCGCAGACCGACTTTGTCGAAAAGCCCGTCTATCTTGGCTTTGGCGCCTGGGGCGTTGGTGACAAGATGCAGCGCCCCGACGACGAAAAGTCCAATCTTTGGGTGCTGGACCAGAAGGAAATCAACTTCCTCATCAAGAAGGTTGAGGCAGGCACCTATGTGGCCAATTATGTGTCTTGGAACACTTTCAACGGCGTCTCATCCGGGCAGGCGTGGAGTTGCCTCGATGAGGGAGCTTATGCCTTCGAAATTCTGCCCGGCGAGATAAACATCGTATCATCTGTCTCCGCGTTTCCACGCGGATCTGTGTCGCGTCTGGCTGCCGGAACGACCGACGAAGACGTGCTGGATCAATTCGAGCGCACTCGTCTCAATCATCCAGATCTCAAAGGCGAACCGGTTCTGGTAGCCCCCCATGCTGAAGCCCGATGGACCGAGAAAGAAGGCGGCTTGTTTTCGGCCGATTGCGAGATGGCCGAACCTGGTTCGCTGAGCCTCAGTAGGATCGCTACTGAGGCGGACGCCGTTGCCGCGCCCGACGACGCTGAGTTGTCGGCAATTGAAGCAGCCTTACAGAACTTGAAAAACGATGAGGCGAAAGAAGCGCCCGAAGGAGACACCCAATGATGACCAATAGCCCGACATCCCGAATAAAACTCGCCTTGTCCGGGATTGCCGCCGTGTCGCTGGGAGCTTGCGTGAATCTAGTACCAGACGAGGTTTATCCGCTTGGCGTTGTACAACCGATAGATCCGGCCTTGGTGGCCAGTGTTGATGGTCCGGTAGAAGAGACGATACGGACGGCCAAGTCCGGAGACCTTCTCCTGCAACAACCTGTTCAGAACATCGCCTTTCTCACCCTCGAAAATGAAGTGGAACCCGACGGCAATATCAGTCTGGCCGTGCAGGAACGTACCCTCGACCTGACAGCGGGCGACGGCTTCTATGCTGCCGTCAACTTAGGTCAATATCCCGCCCTTGTGGCCTGTTCTGCGGGCCGTCCGGCGGTTCATATCCCGCGCCTTAATCCCGGCGCACAGGCCAGTGGCAAGATCTGCTTCGAACTGGAAGCTTACGATGAGAATGTTGACCTCGACTCGGCCAGTCTGGACCAAGAGACCTACACGACAGACCGGTTCTTCTTTGTCACCGACGGTGTTTATGGTCTCTCTGAGGCGGCTGGCACCTACAATAAGATGACGCGCTGGGATCAGCAGCTGATCTACAATGTGGCTCCGGCTGCGCGTCTGGTCCACAAAGGTGACGCTGAAGCCACCGAAGATGCTCCAGCACTGGCTCTTCGCTTCGTTGTCACCGCGGAAGGCGCAAGTCTCGAGCCGGTGTATACGACGACAAATCAGCCATTGCCGATGACGAAAGAGAAAATCGCAATTGATCCCACCGCAAGCTTTCCGCGAACTGTGGAGTATGACGGCGCTCAAATCGAACTCCTCGCCCTTACGGACGATGTGCTCGCCTATCGGATCCTTGCTGGCTTTGACACAGCGAACAGCTTCGTCATGGACTTGCCGGAATAATCAAACCGAAGCGCAGCGTGAATTGCCTAGCGGCGCGACTGCTCGACAGTCTGATGAATGAGCTCGGCCTGAAGGGCGATGACCTCACTGGTCTCACGGGTTCAGTGAGCAATGGAAAGCTCGACGCTGCAGAGTAGGGTGAGTGGCCGCAGGGGCCAACGGCCCCTGCGGGGGCATTCTCCGCCTGATTTTGATCCCTCGGATCAAAATCTTGTGCTGCGCACAACCGGCTGCGAATGGTGCCCGGGGGCGGAATCGAACCACCGACACGCGGATTTTCAATCCGCTGCTCTACCCCTGAGCTACCCGGGCGGGCCAAATGGGGAAGCGCCGTATCTAACGAGGTCGCGCTGGCTTGTCCATGGGGTTTTGCGGCTTCACTCAGCGCAGAGGGGGCAGCCCTTGCCGCTGGTGGCAAATCCGAGGCAAAACCGGCCATGGCCGACTCCCAAATTCTTGTTGAAACGCGGCAGTTCGAGCGCAGGGCGGTGGTGCTTGAGGGAGACCGGCCCATTGGCCTGTTCCACGAAAGCGAGCTCCTGCCCCGGGGGCTGCGCCTGGGTACTGTGCATACAGCTGTTTTGCGTGCGCAGCCTTCGGCGCTTGATGGCGGATTCTGCAAAACCCAAGGCGGAGAGGATGTCTATGTCCGGTTTTCCAAGGGGGCGACGCCGCCACTGGGGCAGCGCCTGACGGTGGAAATCGTGGCCGAAGCGCAAGGCGGTAAGGCCGCCCGCGGGCGACCCGTTGGGGGTGAAACCGACGATTCAGAAGCCGATCCGTTTCAGGCCTGGTGCAACAGGTTTTCCGAGGAAACCGATGTGCAGAAGGCCCACGGCACCGATGCTCAAGCTCGGATTGACCTTGCGTTTGAACAGGCGCTGTCGCGTGAAATCACCCTGCCGGGAGGTGGACAGTTGCGTCTCGCGCGCACGCCGGCGCTGACGGCGGTCGATATCGACACATCCGGCCGTGTCGAGCGGGCCGGGCGCAGCGCTCTGGCCCGGGTGGTGAATCTGGAAGCAGCGGCGGAAACAGCCCGGCAGCTCGCCTTGCGCGGTCTTGGTGGGCTGGTGGTGCTCGATTGTGTGGCGCCTGTGTCAAAGGC
>JBCBGZ010000019.1:0-44532 GCA_038526245.1 Pseudomonadota bacterium | reverse complement strand
ACTTCCTGTTTCAGGTCACCTCAAGGCTCGGCGTGGCCTTCACTACGACGCTGCTCGCGCTTGTCATGTCTGCGGTGCTGGTCTTGCTGCAGTCTGTTGTGCAAGCAAAGGAAGAGCGGGCGCTGAATGAGGCCGGTCAGTACTGCCTCGATAATCTGATCCTTCAACTGGGCGATCATCGCGCAAGATGATGGCGAACGGTTTCCAGCCCTATTTCAATACGGTCCCGTCGGGAGGCATCGATGCGCCCGCGCTGGAACGGTTGATCGGGCATCTCTTTGATGGTCTTGACGCGATCCACTCAGCCGGGCGCGTGCATGGAGGTGTTTCGCCTGATGCGGTGTCTTTGAACACCGAGACCGGCGAAGTCCGCCTTGAGGACGGTCCAGGCGTCGGAGCTCCTTCCGACGATGTTCAGGGCCTTGCCGGCATTCTCTATCATGCTGTGACCGGCAAAGCGCCGATTGCGGCAGCCGAGCGCAAGGCGGCGGTGGAGCAAGGCGCTCCAGATCCCCTCGCAGACATCTCGGCCGATATCGGCTTACAGGACCGTCACGGCCTAGCCGTACTCGACGCGATCATGGCGGGGCTTGAACTTAATCCGACTGAACGTCCGGCATCTCTTGCCCAGTGGCGTCTGCAATTTGAAAGACGTCCGCGCCGGGCTACTGCCCGTCCAGTCGCAGGCACCGCGCACCAGTCTTCCTCATCTGTTGGTCGGCCTATGCAGTCTCCGGCTCCATCAGCGCGCGGCACTTCCGGTATGCAAGTTCCTTTCGAGGGTTTTGCACCGGAGCCGGAGCGGCGCCCTTGGGGGCGTTGGGTGGCTGGCGTGTTCCTTTTGGGGGCCATTGCGGCTGCGGGAATATGGCTGGTGGCGAGTACTGCGGGATCTGGGGGCGTGCCAGCAGAAGGGGGCGAAACCGTAGCCGAGGCCGAGGAACCCTCGACGCCGCCGCGGGCGTCGGCCGACAACGAAGCGTGGGTTCGGGCGCTGGAACTCGATACGCTCGAAGGTTATCGTGAGTATCTTGAGGCGTTTCCCAATGGGCGGTTTGCGGAGGAAGCCCAGGCCGAGATTGATCGCTATGACGACGAGGCTTGGGCGCTCGCTGAGCAGCGCAATACGCTGGCGGGATATGAGGCCTATCTGGAAGATTGGACGGATGGGCGCCATTCAAGCCAGGCACGCGAACGGGCCAATGCGATCCGGGCTGAGCGAGAGGCAGCAGCAGCGGATGCGGCTGAACGAGCGGCCCAGGAAGCAACCGATTGGGCCGAGGCGGCGCGCGCCGATACGGTTCAGTCCTATGAGACATATCTTTCAAAACATCCTGCGGGTGCGAATGCGGCAGAGGCCAGGGCGCGGCGTGATCGCCTAGCGGCCCAAATTGCCGATCGATCGGCGTTCCAGCAAGCAGAAGCGCTGAACACTGTTCGCGCCTATGAGCAGTATCTATCCCAGTTTCCATCTGGGGCGTTTCAGATGCAGGCCATTGCCGCAATCGACGCGCTGAAGCCTGTTGCGGGGCGAACTTTCCGGGACTGCCCGTCTTGCCCCCTCATGGTCACGCTGCCTGCCGGGACGGCCCAGCTAGGGGCTTCCCAGTCTGATAACGACGCCAGCCCAGCGGAAGGGCCTCAACGCCCGGTCACGTTCTCCGGCTTCTTCGCCATGTCAGAAACGGAGGTCACCTTTGCCCAATGGCGGGCCTGTGTTGCGGGGGGAGGATGCTCGGCCGTTGCAAATGACAATGGTTGGGGGCGTTCCAACCGGCCTGTTATCAATGTGACCTGGAATGATGCGTCCGCCTATGCGGCCTGGCTCAGCCAGCAAACGGGGGAGCGCTATGCACTGCCCAGCGAAGCCCAGTGGGAGTATGCGGCCCGTGGGGGAGAAACAGGCACTTTGCCTGGTGGTTCTGCCGCTGCGGTTTGCGCAGTTGCCAATGGGGCCGGGATCGAGAGTGGATTGGCTTGGGCAAATTCGGCCTGCGCTGATCCTGCACCGGATCGGACACTGCCCGCGGGATCCCTTATCGCGAACCGGTTTGGTCTGAAGGATATGGTCGGAAACGTCGCAGAGTGGACGCAGGACTGCAACACATTGAACCTGCGTGATGCGCCATCGGATGGCAGCGCTGACCTGCGAGGCTCTTGCAACCAACGCGCGGTCAGGGGTGGGTCCTGGTTCTCGGGCCCAAAAGACCTCCGGTTCACATCCCGGCTTATGCTCAGACGTGGGGACAGCAATGATTTCACTGGTTTTCGAGTTGTGCGCGAGGTCAGCGGTTGAGGCGACTTCGTTCAGGTCACAGTCATTGGTTCATCCGTATACTGGCGCCATGATGAGATATTCTGCCCTCGCGATGATCTTGGCCATATCAGGCGCTTCAGCCCTCGCTCAGGAGTCTACGCCTCCAGAGGACGGATCGGTGTCTGCGCCCGAAACGGGAAGTACGGATCAGTCTGAGGAAGACTGGCGTCGGTCACAGCGTCGTGGCGACAGCAAAACCTATGATCCGGTTTCCAATCCGACTTCTACTGGCGTCGGCATCAACATTCCGGAGCCCCGTGAGATCGACAAACTTCCGGAAGAGTCCAGGCGTCACATCAATCGCCAGCGCGCGAAGGTGATCGCTGAGGCAGATCTTGAGAACCTTAATCCTCAGACCATCGCCTATGAGCCCAGCGAAGCTGCAAAGTCCGATCCGGGCCTCTTGCGGGATGAACAAGCGGCCTGGGCCGAAGCGATGGGTGATTTGATGGGCCCAGGCTCTGGCCAAGGTGATGGATCAGGAACAGGGCAGGGCCAGTCGAATGCGTCCGGTGGAGGGCAGGGGGCGGGATCAACCCCCGGCGGACGCCAGTCGGGTGCGCGTGGCTCTGGAAGTGCCGGATCAACCATGGGCGGCGGTGCCAACCAGTCCGCAGCTGATATCTTGCGCCAGATGCAAGGTCTCGGCGGTGGTGGTGGCACACAAGGGCAACCGCAAGGGTCTGGGCAGGCCGCAGGACAAACGCCTTCGGGTGAAGCAGGGAATGGCGCCGGGCAGAGCGCTGCCGACGGAAGCGGACAAACGAATGGCGCGGAGCAAACTGATAGCAATGGTGCCTCTCCCGGGGCCGAAACAGCACAAGGACTCGCGACATCTGGCGGATCTGATGCGGCGGGTGCGAGTGACGGCAACGCTCAGCAGTCGTCAAGCGGAGAGGGCGCCGATTCAGGCGGCACGGACGGAACCGGCGATACCGTCGATTCTACATCAAGCGATGCTTCGGGCAGTCCAGGTGGCAGTGGTCAATCGACCAGTGCGCGAGACATGGTCGATGCCATGAATGGTGTTGATTCAGGCCAAAGTGACCCCGGCAACGAAGGTGACCCTTCGGCCGAGCCTGCCGGTACGAACGCATCTCAGGTGGGCAGTCCGTCGACGGATGCCGAGAGGTCGTCACAGAGCGGATCGCCAGGAGCTTCGGCGCAAACAAGACCAGCCCCGTCGACACCGCCGCAGGCGCGCAATTTGTGGCTTGAAGTGATCGAGCGGGCTCTCGGCAGTGAGGACGGTGATCCCGTTGAGTTAGACACTTCTCCCGTAGTGGATACGGATGCCCCGTCGCTTGAGGATTTGCGCAAACGTATTTTGACAGGGCGGCCAAGCTAAGGGCTTGTTCCTGGGCGCGACGCACGTCACTCCAAGGGCCTTCTAAAGCTGTGGAGTGACTGATCGATGTCCAAGGCCATAATTCTAGATTGCGACGGCGTACTCGCCCAAACGGCGGATGCCCATCTGAAGGCCGCAAACGCAGCTTTCGCGGCGGCTGGTCTGGATATCATTTGGGATGCTGCGATGTATCAGCGCGTCTCGGCAACGGCCGGGTTTCGCGCCCAGACAGCGGCGTATTTTGGCCGCTTCAGCTGGCCAGGCGGAGAAGCAGACAATGTCGAGTTACTGGATGCCATTGAAGCCGAACACGCCCGACAGTTCATTTCCCTGGCGCGGGCAGGCGAGATCGAATTGCGCAGCGATGCAATTGCCCTGCTGAAGCACGCGTCGTCGCAGGGAATGAAAATCGCTGTTTGCAGCGATGACGCCCCTGAACTGGCTTCTGCCTGCGTCAGTCGCCTTGGACTGGGTTTGGCTTCTTCGATCGCAGTGGTCGCGGGCGGCGATTCCGATCAGAAGCCTCGCCCTGATCCCTCCATTTACGCTGGCATTGCGAGTCAACTCGGAGCGACGCCCGACGTTTGCACTGCTATAGTGGCCAAGCCCGTAGGCGCGATGGCCGCGAAAGCAGCGGGTATGGAAGTCTGTGTATTGAGTGATGGGAGCGGTACGCCGTCCAACATACCCGGAAGCCGCGTCATCAGTTCTCTTGATCCCGGACCTTCAGGTCTGGGCCTGGCCGCATAGGGCTTACTCGCCTTCGACGCCAAGTTCCCAAACGGGAATGCGCGTTTCGTCGTCTCCGCGCCAGGCCGACCATGCTGCGACGCCATCAAGACCAGTTTTTTCCATGAGTTTGCGCACCCATGCCGAATCATCGGGGTCATCAAGCGATACGGGATGCGTTCCCCAGAGAAGTTGTGCACAACGAAGTCGGCGCTCGTCTTTTGAGCCGTAAAGGATCGGGACCGCGCCCCGGGCCCGGGCAAAGCGGGCCAATCGCTTGAGCGCACCTGTTCGCAATGCCAGCGCGTTTGCGCCTTCCATCCTCGCGAGATCGAAAGCCGACCGCGCAATGATATCCACAGGACCCTCGGGGGCAGTGTCTCCATCGAACTGGCTGAGCGACCGGCTGAAGTCTTCTGCCTGTTCGGTGGCTGAAATGATGCGGCCCATGACCGCCACCGCGGTGGCCGGGTGTCGTCCAACGGCAGTTTCGGCCGACAGCATAACGGCGTCAGCGCCCTGGTAGATCGCCGTGGCGACGTCGCCAGCCTCGGCCCGTGTCGGAGCGGCATTGTCGATCATAGATTCCAACATCTGGGTCGCGACAATCACGGGGCGTCCCATGGCCCGGGCGGCGCGAATGATTCGGCGCTGGATGATTGGGACCTGTTCTGCAGGGAACTCCACGCCAAGGTCGCCGCGCGCCACCATAACCCCGTCAGCGGCCTCGATTATGGCTTCCAGATTGTCAATTGCGGCGGGCTTTTCGAGTTTTGCAATCAAAGGGGCCTGATTGGTGATCTGGGCTTTCGCGATGGCAATGTCTTCGGCCGACTGCACAAAGCTCAGCGCGACGATGTCGACGCCGATTTCCATCGCAAAGGCCAAGTCGACCTCGTCCTTTTCGGTCAGGGCGCGCACGGGCAGGGCCTTGCCGCGCACCGTAAATCCCTTTTTGTCGGAAAGTTGGCCGGGCAAAGCCGACCGCACTTTCAGACTGTCGCCGCAGGAAATCACCTCAAGGGCGACCATTCCGTCATTGCAGAGGATTTCGTCCCCTACTTCCAGCGCCGTGAGGATTTCTCCATGGGGAACCGGAATTGTATTCGGCGCGCCGGTCGATTCGGCAGCGACAAGATCCATCTCAGCGTTGAAGCGAAATGATAGGGGGCCGTCTTCGAACGTTCCAATGCGCACTTTCGGTCCCTGGAGGTCTGCCATCACGGCCAGTGGACGGCCGGTTGCGCTTTCCGCAGCGCGAACGCTGTCGAGCGATGCCCGATGGTCGTCATGGCTGCCATGGGAGAAGTTGAGACGGAACACATCAACGCCGGCTTCAGCGAGCATTCGCACGACCTTTGGTGAACGCGTGCCCGGGCCCAGGGTCGCTACGATTTTTCCCTGTCGATTGCGAACGGGTCTCTTCGCCATGTTCCCCTCCGGAAAGCTGTCTTGCGAACGCGTTTGTGGCGTGTTGGCGCAAATTGCAAGAACCCGAATTACCGTGACGCCGCGCCGCAGTCTCGGCAGCGTGCTATTGGCCTGTTTGGCGTGTAGGTCTCACCGGTGATATTGCAAGGGTCGAAGAAGCGAAGTAGCCCCGACCCAAGAAACAACAGGCTGCATGATATGACCGAAATCGAGCGCTTTGCCCTGGACTATTTCCCCGTGATTATCTTCCTCGGATTTTCATTGGTCCTGGCGCTGCTTTTCATTATCGGGTCAGCGGTGCTTGCACCGTCCAATCCCGACCCAGAGAAAAATTCGGCCTATGAGTGCGGCTTCAACGCGTTTGATGACGCACGCATGAAGTTCGATGTGCGATTCTACCTCGTCGCCATCTTGTTCATCATCTTCGACCTGGAGGTTGCCTTCCTGTTTCCCTGGGCAGTCAGCCTGGGAGAAATCGGCGTGTTCGGTTTTTGGTCGATGGTGGTGTTCCTTGGCGTTTTGACTGTTGGTTTCGTCTATGAGTGGTGCTCCGGCGCCCTGGAGTGGGAATAAATGAGCGACGAAATCGTGAAAGCACCTGCCTTTTCTGCCGCCCGCACGGGCGTAGAGGGCGGCTTTGCGCCCGGGTCGGACGATCCGTTTTATAAAGGTTTGTCTGACGAGCTCGCCGACAAAGGCTACTTCACTGCGCGCGCTGACGATCTGATCGCCTGGGCGCGCACTGGATCGCTCATGTGGATGACTTTTGGTCTGGCGTGTTGCGCCGTGGAAATGATGCACGCTGGGAACCCGCGCTATGATCTTGAGCGCTTCGGAATGGCGCCGCGTGGGTCGCCCCGCCAGTCAGATGTAATGATCGTTGCTGGCACGTTGACGAACAAGATGGCGCCAGCCCTGCGCAAGGTCTACGACCAGATGCCAGAGCCGCGTTATGTCATCTCGATGGGCTCGTGCGCGAATGGCGGCGGTTATTACCACTATAGCTACAGCGTCGTGCGCGGCTGTGACCGGATCGTTCCGGTCGACATATACATTCCCGGCTGCCCGCCCACAGCGGAAGCGCTGGTGTACGGGTTCTTGCAACTGCAAAAGAAAATACGCCGCGAAGGATCCATTGAACGATGACCGGCGCAGAACTCAATGAAAAAGAGATCCTGGAAGATCTCGGTAGCCATATCGAGGCGGCTGCCGGAATTTCAGACGCAATAGAGGCTTGGCATGTGCGTCAGGGAGAGCTGACCTTGGCCGTGTCTCGCAGCCAGCTTCCCAAAGTCGTGCGGTTCCTGCGCGATGATTCTTTGTGTCTCTTCCAGACGCTGGTCGACATTTGCGGCGTGGACTATCCCCAGCGCGCAGAGCGCTTTGACGTAGTTTACCACTTCCTGTCCATGCGTATGAACCAGCGCATCCGAGTAAAGGTCAGCACCGACGAAAACACTCCAGTGCCAAGCCTGACGGAACTGTTCCCATGTGCGAACTGGTTCGAGCGCGAAGCCTTCGACATGTACGGGATCACGTTTTCGGATCACCCGGACCTGCGCCGGATCCTCACCGACTACGGTTTTGAAGGTTTCCCACTGCGCAAGGACTTCCCGCTCACGGGGCACGTGGAGGTGCGCTACGATGACCTTGAAAAACGCGTGATATACGAACCCGTGAAGCTTGCTCAGGAATATCGCAACTTCGATTTTCTTTCACCTTGGGAGGGGATGACGTCGGTGATCCCCGGCGATGAAAAAGCCGAGGAGGTTGGGTCGTGAACAGTCGGATTGCCCTCATTGCAAGTGGTGCCGTGATGGCGCTCGGTGCTTGTGAAACATTGCCTGCGAATTTTCCTGGCATTGGCAATGGAGCTTCCGAGCCCACTGCGCCAACTCAATCGGCACCAACTACGTCGAATCCAAACGCCGACTCGCAGACGGGGCTGGCGGGTGCGGCGATGTGTATTTCGTCGGCCTACTATCTTGCTGATCTGGGGGCTGTGCCCGAAGAGCAGGCGGTGGCTTACGCTGAGCGCTGGACGTCGATCATTGAAGTGATACCTGCTCCCACGCCCGGCGCGCGGCAAAAAGCTGTCGATGACTCCTACACATTGCTGAGCCAGCTGGATGCCGACGGCAGCAATTCAGGGTTTGAGGTGGCGCGTGCACAGTTCGAGAATGACACCTGCACCAATACAGAATTTCAGCGCGATTATCTCGCACGTTGGGGCGATGCAGAGCTTATGGGGCAGCGATTGAACGAGGGAACCGAATAATGGCTGCCGACGATCTTTCGACAGCGCCCGATGAGCGGGTTTTCACGCTCAATTTCGGTCCGCAACACCCCGCCGCCCATGGCGTTCTGCGCATGATCCTGGACCTCGACGGCGAGGTTGTTGACCGGGTGGACTGCCATATCGGGCTGTTGCACCGCGGCACGGAAAAGCTGCTGGAGTACAAGACGTATCTTCAAGGCTTGCCGTATTTTGATCGGCTGGATTATTGCGCGCCGATGAACCAGGAGCACGCGTGGTGCCTGGCGATTGAAAAGCTCCTCGGCATCGAGGCGCCTAAACGAGCCCAGTACATTCGCGTCCTTTATTCAGAGCTGGGGCGGATCATGTCCCACCTGCTGAACGTCGGGACGCAGATCATGGACGTTGGCGCACTCACGCCCATAACCTGGTGCTTCGAGGAGCGCGAGAAACTCGTCGTGTTCTATGAGCGCGCTTCAGGGTCGCGCATGCATGCGGCGTTTTTCCGGCCGGGCGGGGTCCACCAGGACCTGCCCCGCGATTTGCTGAGCGATATCCATGACTGGTGCGTGGAATTTCCAGAGATTCTCGATCGTATCGAGGGCCTGGTGACGGAAAACCGCATCTTCAAACAGCGCAATGTCGATATTGGGAACGTAGACCTAAACACGATCCTCGATTGGGGGTTTTCCGGCGTCATGGTGCGTGGCTCAGGCCATGCTTGGGATCTGCGCCGCGCCCAGCCTTACGAGTGCTACAACGAGCTCGAGTTCAACATCCCCATCGGCAAACACGGCGACAATTACGATCGCTACGTGTGCCGGATGGAGGAGATGAAAGAGTCCGTCAAAATCATGCTTCAGTGCATCGAGAAGCTGAACAGTGACGAGTTGAACGGCGACCCGGTGCTGCTCGAAGGCACAAAGGTCGCGCCACCACGTCGGGGCGAGATGAAGCGTTCCATGGAAGCGCTTATCCACCATTTCAAACTCTACACCGAGGGATTCCACGTGCCCGCCGGCGAGGTGTATGCCGCGATTGAAGCGCCCAAAGGTGAGTTTGGGGTGTATCTCGTCTCCGACGGAACAAACCGCCCATACCGCGCCAAAATCCGTGCGCCGGGCTATCCCCATCTGCAGGCGATGGATTTCCTGTGCAAGGGCCACACGCTGGCCGACGTGTCTGCAATTCTCGGTTCGCTCGACATCGTATTCGGGGAGATTGACCGCTAATGGGTGCGCGTCGTTTTGACATCGAGGCCGGTGGCGGGAGCTTTGCCTTCAAGCCGGAAACGGAACCCACTATCGCCTTCTGGCGCGGGAAGTATCCGGCGGGTCGCCAGCAATCCGCTGTGATCCCGCTGCTTTGGCTCGCCCAGAAAGACAATGGGGGTTGGCTGAGTGAGCCCGCCATGCGCGAGGTCGCAGACCGGTTGGATATGCCGTACATCCGCGTCTACGAGGTCGCGACCTTCTACACCATGTTCCGCCTGCAGCCGGTCGGAAAACACCATATCCAGCTCTGTGGGACGACCCCGTGCATGCTCCGCGGCGCAAATGACCTCAAAGACGTCTGCGCTTCAAAGATCGGAAAAAAGATGGCCGTCACCGACGATGGCAAGCTTTCTTGGGAAGAAGTCGAATGCCTGGGGGCATGTGTGAACGCGCCTATGGTGCAGATCAATGATGACTATTTTGAAGACCTGACGCCTGAGAGCTTCACCGAGATTATTGATCGTCTGCAAAATGGCGCTGAAGTGGAGCCTGGTCCCCAGGTAGACCGTGTGAATTCCGAAGCCGAAGGCGGAACGGAAGTGCTTACAGAGCCGGGTCTTTTTGATGGGTCGCGTTCATCCTCCATCTCTGTGCTGCCAAACCTGCCGAGCGCGGAGCCAGAGTCCGAACCGGAGCCTGAACTGCGAGAGGTCAAAGCCGCACCCGTTGCCGTGTCGAAACCAGAAACGGCCAACGCAGAGCCTTCGGGGGATCGGCCTCAGGCGGTCGAGGTGAGCGAAGACGATCGCGATGACCTGAAGAAAATCAAAGGGATCGGGCCGGTGAATGAAAACCAGCTCAATGAATTGGGTATTTACACCTTTGCGCAGATTGCAGCCTGGACGCCGGCCAACGTGGAATGGGTGGAAGGCTATCTGAGTTTCCCCGGGCGGATTGGGCGCGAAGACTGGATCACCCAGGCAACGGCGCTCCAGGGCGAGAGGGGCTAGGGGCATGGACAAGCGCGGCCTGGGTCCGGAAGAGCAGCGGCTCCTCATCCAGGCGGCACTGGCAGAAGCGGTGGTGCTGTTTGGTGGTGTGGCCGGGTATCTGGCAACGGGCCGCATGGCCTGGATCATCGGCGCCGTTATGCTGGGAATTGGAATTACTGGGCCTGTGATGATCAGGCTTTTGAAGGCTCGAAAGTAGAGGCAGATGCTTCAGGACAAAGACCGGATCTTTACGAATCTCTATGGGCGTCATGACCCTGGGTTGGAGGGTGCCAAGCGTCGCGGCGCGTGGCACCTGACCCGTGAGATGATCTCCCAGGGCCAGGACTGGGTCTGCGACCAGGTGAAGGCATCGGGCCTGCGCGGGCGCGGAGGCGCCGGCTTTCCAACAGGTCTGAAGTGGACCTTCATGCCCAAAGAGGTGAAAGATCGGCCGCACTATCTGGTGGTGAATGCTGATGAGTCTGAGCCGGGCACGTGCAAGGACCGGGAGATCATGCGTCATGATCCCCACTTGCTGATCGAAGGCTGCCTTGTCGCTAGCTACGCCATGCGCGCCCATGCCTGCTACATCTATCTTCGGGGCGAATATATCGCCGAGCGCCATGCGCTCGAAAAGGCGGTCAAGGAGGCCTATGAGGCCAAGCTGATCGGCAAGGACAATGTCCATGGCTGGGATTTCGACGTTTACGTCCACCATGGCGCAGGCGCCTATATTTGCGGCGAGGAAACCGCGCTGCTTGAAAGCCTTGAGGGCAAAAAAGGTCAACCGCGCCTGAAGCCGCCATTCCCGGCCAATGCGGGGCTCTATGGCTGTCCGACAACCGTGAACAATGTGGAATCCATCGCTGTGGTTCCGACCATTCTGCGTCGCGGGGCGGAGTGGTTCGCTGGCTTTGGCGCGCCGAACAATACGGGCACCAAACTCTTCTGCGTCTCGGGCCATGTGAACACGCCGTGTAATGTGGAAGAGGAGATGTCGATCACCTTCCGGGATCTGATCGAGACCCATTGTGGCGGCATTCGTGGCGGTTGGGACAATCTCAAAGCGGTGATTCCCGGTGGGTCATCGGTGCCAATGGTTCCAGCCCATGAGATCATGGACGCCAAGATGGACTTCGACACGTTGCGCGACCTGAAATCCGGCCTTGGCACGGCGGCGGTCATCGTGATGGACAAGTCTACTGATCTCATCAAGGCGATCGCGCGCATCAGCTATTTCTACAAGCACGAAAGCTGCGGCCAGTGTACGCCATGCCGGGAAGGCACGGGCTGGATGTGGCGCGTGATGGAAAAGATGGCCCAGGGCGATGCGCGCCATGAGGATATCGACATGCTGCTGGGCGTGACCAAACAGGTCGAAGGGCACACAATCTGCGCGCTTGGCGATGCCGCGGCATGGCCGATCCAGGGGCTCATCCGCCACTTCCGCCATGAAATTGAAGAGCGTATCGATCAGTACCGCCAACCTCGCGCCCTCGTACAGGGCCATGTCGTGGCGGCGGAGTAGCGGCGATGCGTTCTGCGGTTGCTCTTATCGCTTTGGGAATTGGACTCTCACAGTCCGCTCAAGCCTGTGTTTGCGTGCCTCCATCTGAAGCCATTGCTGAGGAAGAGTTTGCTTCCGCAGACATGGTGTTCAAGGGTTATATTTTGGAACTTGAGTACGGCGAACTTGCAGAGTGCCGCGTCGGAGAAGGTCCGGAACGCACTCGATATCCCTTAGGAAAGCTGAAGGTGGTCGAGCCTGCAAAAGGCATTGAACCCGGTAGTATAATCACCGCAAAACTCCGCGGATTTGCACCGGTTCAGACCACTCTTAATTGCGATGTCATTTCGATTGGAGGCAGCTGCGAGTTTGTCGGGCATGGAGTAATTGTGACCGATCCCCGATTCAACGCTGACGATCCGATCGATTTCAATGAGCTAAACCCGCAGTGGGCCAGTGAACTGGGGGGAATGCTCGAAGACCAGTTCCACTATCGGTGGTTTGCGCTATCTCTGGTTGATGGCGAACTCGTCTCCAGCCACGAGTGCGGTGTTTTTGGCCAGATTGGCTACAGCCCAGATGTTATCGAGGCGTTCCTGGAAAAACAGGATAATCCATGACCGACACTTTTAAACTCAATATCGACGGCCAGGACATCGAAGTGCCGCGCCATTACACGCTGATGCAGGCGTGTGAGGAGGCCGGCGCTGAGATTCCGCGCTTTTGTTACCATGAGCGGCTGAGCGTGGCGGGCAATTGCCGCATGTGTCTCGTTGAATGGGAAGGTGCTCCCAAGCCCATCGCGTCTTGTGCGCAGACAGTTGGCGAAATGCGCCCCAACCGGGATGGCAGTGCGCCGAACATCCGCACCAAGGGCGACTATGTCCAGAAAGCCCGTGAGGGCGTGATGGAATTCCTGCTCATCAACCATCCGCTGGATTGCCCGATCTGTGACCAGGGCGGCGAATGTGACCTCCAGGACCAGGCCATGGCCTATGGCCGCTCTGGCTCGCGCTATGAACTCAACAAACGCGCGGTCGAAGACAAGAATATGGGTCCGCTGGTCAAGACGATCATGACCCGCTGTATTCAGTGTACGCGCTGTGTTCGCTTTGCCGCTGAAGTGGCGGGCGTCGAGGAAATTGGCATGATTTCCCGCGGCGAGGATGCCGAAATCACCACCTACCTTGAGAAAAGTCTCGAAAGCGAACTCAGCGGCAATGTGATCGATCTCTGCCCTGTCGGAGCGCTGACGTCGAAGCCCTACGCCTTCAATGCGCGCCCCTGGGAGCTGCGCAAGACGCCCTCCATTGATGTGATGGATGCCATGGGCAGCGCGATCCGAGTCGATGCCAAGGGTGACGCTGTTTTGCGGATCATGCCGCAGGTGAATGAAGAGGTGAATGAGGAGTGGTTATCGGACAAATCCCGGTTCGTATGGGACGGCCTCCAACGCCAACGCCTTGATAAGCCATACATTCGCGAGAACGGAAAACTGCGCCCGGCAAGCTGGCAGGAAGCGTTCGAGGCCACCAAAGCTGCCCTGACTGTCCCAGATCAGGTTGGAATCATTGCCGGCGATCTTGTCGAGGTGGAGCAGGCCAAGGCGGCGCTTGATCTGGCACGGGCGATGGGGATCCAGTCAACAGACTGTCGTCCCGCCGGAGCGACTTATGGCACCGATGGCGTTCGCGAACGCTATATTCTGAATCCAACGTTCATGGGTGTCGAAGAGGCTGATGCTCTACTTCTAATCGGCGCAAATCCCCGCGTAGATGCACCGGTGTGGAATGCACGTATCCGTAAGGCGTGGCTTTGGAATAATCTCGAAGTCGGGCTCATCGGCGAAGGCGTCGACCTGACCTACGACTACGCTCATTTGGGAACAGGGCCCGATGCGATTTCGGGCCTTGGCGACTTCAAGGACGTACTGGACCGGGCTGAAAGGCCTATGATTGTTGTCGGCGAAGACGCTTTGTGTCGTCCCGATGGACAAGCCGTCTTGAACGCCGCCATCTCTTTGGCGAACGAAGTGGGCGCGATTAAAGACGATTGGGCCGGGTTTGGTGTGCTTCATACCGCTGCTGGCCGTGTCGGCGCACTTGATATTGGCTTTTTGCCGGGAGAGGGCGGCCGGGACACTGCGAGCATCCTCTCAGGTGAGTTGGATACGGTGATCCTGCTCGGCGTAGATGATGTCGACATGTCGAGGCTGAAGCCTGGCGGTACCGTTGTCTATGTCGGCAGCCATGGGGATGTAGGCGCGAGCCGCGCGGATATCATCCTTCCCTCGGCGGCGTACACGGAAATGGCTGCAACATACGTCAACTCCGAAGGCCGCGTTCAGATGACGGCCAAGGCCGTGCAGCCAAAAGGCGAAGCGCGCGAAGGTTGGGCGATTTTCCGAGCCCTTTCAGATGTGCTGGGCAAGCCACTGGGCTATGACACGGCCAGCGCATTAAGGGACCAGTTGCGTGAAGCTGTGCCGCACTTCGCCGGGATGGGCTTTGCACCAGGGGGAGCGGGTGCAGAAGCACTGAAGACGCTCCCGGAGGCGAGCCAAGCCCTCTCCGAAGCGCCGTTTTCTGGATCGATTGCTGATTTCTACCTGACGAATCCTATCGCGCGGGCATCCAAGACCATGGCCGAGTGCTCATTACAGAAACGCGGTCTTGAAACACCGGTCGCAGCGGAGTAGGGCCCAGCGCCATGAGTGCATTCATTGAAGAACATGGCCTGCTTTGGGGCACCCTGACCGTGATGGGCCAAATCGGCCTTTTCATGGTCATCCTGCTGGTCGCTTTGGCCTTCTTGCTGCTGATGGACCGTAAGGTTTGGGCCGCTGTCATGATGCGGAAGGGCCCTAACGTGGTTGGCCCATTCGGCCTGCTGCAGTCTTTTGCTGACTTCGGCAAATTTCTGCTCAAGGAAATCATCATCCCAGCCGGCGCAAACAAGACGGTGTTCCTGTTGGCTCCAGTTTTGACGGTGGTATTGGCATTCGTCGCCTGGGCCGTTGTGCCCGTGGCGCCCGGATGGGTGATCGCCGATATCAATGTCGGGATACTGTATCTCTTCGCGGTCAGTTCGCTCGGAGTCTATGGGATCATCATGGGTGGATGGGCTTCAAACTCGAAGTACCCGTTTCTCGGCTCCCTGAGATCGGCCGCGCAAATGGTATCCTATGAGGTCTCTCTGGGCTTCATCATTGTCACTGTGGTGATCCTTGTCGGTTCAATGAACCTTTCTGACATCGTCAATGCCCAGGGCGGAGGCATATGGACGTGGCACGCATTCTCGCTTGATAAGTTCCCTCTCATCATTGTCATGTTCCCGATGTTCGTGATGTTCTTCATCTCAGCATTGGCAGAGACGAACCGGCCACCTTTTGACCTGCCAGAAGCGGAATCTGAACTCGTGGCTGGCTACCAGGTTGAGTACTCGTCGACGCCGTATTTGCTGTTCATGCTCGGCGAGTATTTGAACATCGTCTTGATGTGCGCCATGATGACAGTGCTGTTCCTGGGCGGCTGGCATGGCATCGTCCCGCTTGGCGATTCTCTCAACGCGATGCCACCGCTTCTGGTGAATCTTGGGCATGTGGCCTGGTTCGCTGTGAAGATGCTGTTTTGTTTCTTCATGTTCGCCATCGTGAAGGCGATGGTGCCGCGCTACCGCTACGACCAACTGATGCGGCTTGGCTGGAAGATCTTCCTGCCAACGTCGCTTGCAGCTGTGCTCATCGTTTCTGGTTATGTTGTATATTTGGGAGGGGCCGCATGAACCTCGCACAGACCGTCCGTGGAATCTTGCTGACGGATTTTCTCAGTGCGTTTGGACTTGCCGTTCGGGAGATGTTCCGGCGCAAGGCAACTGTGAACTATCCGTTTGAGAAAAATCCGCTCAGCCCACGCTTTCGCGGCGAGCATGCTCTGCGCCGTTACGCCAATGGTGAAGAGCGCTGCATTGCCTGCAAGCTCTGTGAAGCGGTGTGCCCTGCCCAGGCCATTACGATTGAAGCTGAGCCACGTGAAGACGGTTCCCGGCGCACAACGCGCTATGACATCGACATGGTGAAATGCATTTATTGCGGCTTCTGCCAGGAAGCGTGCCCCGTTGATGCGATTGTAGAAGGGCCCAACTTCGAGTTTGCCACGGAAACCCGTGAAGAACTCTACTACGACAAGGATCGTCTGCTCGAAAACGGTGACCGTTGGGAGCGACTCATCGCAAAGAACCTCGAACTCGACGCGCCATATCGGTAAGATGGCGCGACTCAAGGGCGCGGGCGGGCTCGCTTGCCTTGCGCATCACGAAAACTAAGGGCAGGGGCTGGCCCGTATCGGTTGCACCGAGAGGGGCCAAAGGCACGTCATGGAAGTCATCGCATTTTGGATTTTGGCGGTCATTGTGGGCGCTTCGGCCATCTTTGTGATCGCAGCGCGCAACCCCGTGCACTCCGTCCTATGGCTGATCCTCTCCTTCTTCACAGCGGCCGCACTGCTTGTTCTCATCGGTGCTGAGTTCCTCGCAATGCTGCTCGTCGTCGTCTATGTGGGCGCCGTCGCGGTCTTGTTCCTGTTCGTCGTAATGATGCTGGACGTTGACTTCGTAGAGCTAAAGCAGGGCTTCCTCTCCTATCTGCCGTTTGCAGCGCTCGTCGGTCTCGCATTCTTTGCCGAAATTGCTCTGGTATCTTTTGCTGGCGCGGTGGAGGGGGACCGGCTTCAGCCATCTCCTGGCGCAGCGACAAACGCCGAAGCGATTGGGCAGGTGATGTACACCGAGTACCTGCTGCTGTTTCAGATTTCCGGCATCATTCTTCTTGTCGCGATGATCGGCGCGATCGTTCTGACGCTTCGCCAGCGCCCGCATGTGCGCCGCCAGAACATCGCCCGACAAACGGCTCGCCGGCGATCTGAGGCATTCGAAGCCGTCGATGTGAAACCCGGAAAGGGGCTCTGAGGCGCATGGAACTGACGCTGAACCATTATCTCACGCTCTCGGCATTCCTCTTCACGGTTGGTGTGGTCGGGATTTTTGTGAACCGCAAGAACATTATCGTCATCCTGATGGCGATCGAACTCATTCTCCTGTCGGTGAACCTGAACCTTGTGGCCTTTTCAGTCTTCTCGGGAACGATTACCGGGCAGATTTTCGCGATGCTCGTATTGACCGTAGCGGCAGCTGAAGCCGCTGTCGGCCTCGCCATCCTGGTCGTATTCTTCCGGCTTCGCGGCGATATCGCCGTTGAATCCGTCGATGTGATGAAAGGCTAGGACGCCGTGCTCGATACCGCTTTCCTCATTTTCATTGTCCTTGCACCCGGCATCGTTGCGCTTTCGGGTTTGGTCCACAAGATCACGGGCGACCGTTTCGTCATGGTGTTGACCACCGGGACAGTGCTGACGTGTGGTGTGCTCTCACTCTACAACTTGTTTGCCCTTGCCTTCCATTGGGGGGCTGTCGGCGGCGCCGAAGAGAGCCACACGGCGATGGCGTTCAAGGACATTCACCTTACAACCTGGATGGATGTGGGCGGATTGAAGGCGGACTGGGCCATTCGCGTTGACGCTCTGTCCATCACAATGATGGCCGTCATCACGTCCGTTGCAGGGCTCGTTCATCTTTATAGCTGGGGTTATATGGACGAGGACCCCCACAAGGCGCGGTTCTTTGCTTACCTGTCCCTTTTTACCTTCGCCATGCTCATGCTTGTTGTGGCGGACAATTTCATTCAGCTGTTCTTCGGATGGGAAGGCGTTGGCCTTGCATCCTATCTACTGATTGGTTTCTGGTATCAGAAGAAAGCCCCAAACGATGCGGCCATCAAAGCCTTCGTTACGAACCGCGTTGGAGACTTTGGGCTGGCGCTTGGCATCATGGTCATCTTCTTCACCTTCGGTACGGTGGAATTCGACCCGATTTTCGAAGCTATCCGGGCCAACTCGTTTGACGCGTTGAACGCCGCGGGTGACCGTCTGGTCCAACCGATCGCCACCTTTGCCGAGGGCGCGGTTCCGACGACGGCGGCATTCAATTTCCTGGGCTACGAGGTCAATGCCTTCGAGGCGGCGGGCGTTCTGTTGTTTATCGGCGCCATGGGCAAGTCGGCGCAGTTCTTTCTGCACGTTTGGCTGCCTGACGCCATGGAAGGCCCAACCCCTGTCTCGGCCCTGATTCACGCGGCAACCATGGTGACCGCTGGTGTTTATCTGGTTTGCCTGCTGTCTCCCATTTACGAGCACACGGTCTTTGCGGCGGGGATGATTACGCTGATCGGCGCGATCACAGCGCTCTATGCGGCCACGGTGGGTCTCGCCCAGAATGACATCAAGCGCGTGATTGCCTATTCGACTTGCTCCCAGCTGGGCTACATGTTCTTCGCTGCGGGTGTCGGCGCCTATGAAGGCGCGATGTTCCACCTGTTCACCCACGCCTTCTTCAAGGCGTTGTTGTTCCTCGGTGCAGGCTCCGTCATTCACGGCATGCACCATGAGCAGGATATGCGCCGGATGGGCGGTGTTCGCCGGTTCATGCCGATTACCTATGCCGCGATGATGATTGGCACGATCGCCATCATCGGCATTGGTATTCCGTTGGTGGATCTGCCGTTTGCGGGGCTGTCTGGTTTCTATTCAAAGGATGGCATTATCGAGAGCGCCTTTGTTGCCGGCCAACAGGGTGTTCCCTATGGCATGCTGGCCTTCTGGTTCGGCATTGTCGCCGCACTGCTGACCAGCTTCTATTCGTGGCGCCTCATCTACATGACATTCCATGGCCCCTATACCGGTGCGCATCACCTCCATGCTGAGGAAAGTCACGGAACTGGTGGTGATCATGGCCACCACGATCACCATGCCCATGACCCCCATGAAAGCCCTTGGGTCATGCTTCTCCCCCTGATCATTCTGTCCGTCGGCGCTGTTGCCGCCGGCGTCACGTTCTACGATCCTATGTTCCACCATGGCGAGGCCTTCTGGGGCGATGCGATTTACCGCGCCGAAGGCAATCACATCATCCATGATATCGATGATCTTAAAAAAGACGGCGGTTATACGTGGGTCTTCCTGGCGCCTGTGGTGGTGACGATTGCAGGCTTCCTGATCGCCACCTTCACCTATTTCTTCAATCGCGGCATCGGCAAGCGCATGGCGGATAGTGGTGGTCCACTCCATGCCGTGCTCGCCAACAAGTGGTACTTCGATGAGATTTATCAGTTCCTGATCGTACGCCCGTTAGCGTGGCTAGGGGATCTCTTCTGGAAAGGCGGCGATGGACGAATCATTGATGGTCTCGGACCCGATGGCGTGACTGCAGCCAGCCGGTGGGGCGCGCGCAGGCTTTCAGCGCTGCACACGGGATACCTCTATCATTATGCATTTGTGGTGATCGGCGCAGCGCTGGTGTTCGGTGGCTTGATGTACTGGCGCTCTGGAGGCGCAGGCTGATGCAAGGCTTTCCCATTCTCACGGCAATGACGCTGATGCCCCTGGCAGGCGCACTTCTGATCATGTTGGTGCGCTCTGCAATTGGAAACGGGGGCGGTACTGCGCCCGATGGCTCCAAGGCGATTACGGCCGGTCTAGTCATTTCGATTGCTACGTTCCTAGTGTCCGTCGTCGCCTTGACCGCCTACCAGCCAAGCGTGAACGAGTATCAGCTTGTGGAGACGGTGGCCTGGTACGGTGATGTCCAATATAAGATGGGCGTCGACGGCCTTTCGATCCTGTTGGTGGTCCTCACCACACTGCTGATGCCGTTTTGTTTTCTGGCCAGCTATGGTTCGGTCAAGGAGCGCGTCACGGAATATGTGGTCGCTTTCCTGATCCTGGAGACGTTCATCATCGGCGCGTTCTGTGCGCTTGATCTGGTGCTTTTCTACATCTTCTTCGAGGCGGGTCTGATCCCGATGTTTATCATCATCGGCGTTTGGGGCGGGAAGAACCGGATCTACGCGTCATTCAAATTCTTCCTCTACACGCTGCTTGGCTCGCTCTTCATGTTGGCGGCGGTGATCTACATGGTGATCCAGGCGGGATCGTCGGATTTTGAGGTGCTGGAGAAGACCGACTTTGCGGCCGGGGCACAGACGTGGCTTTGGCTAGCCTTCTTCGCGAGCTTTGCAGTCAAGCTGCCGATGTTTCCGGTGCATACCTGGTTGCCAGATGCCCACGTCCAGGCGCCCACGGCTGGGTCTGTCCTGCTTGCAGGCATTCTGCTGAAGCTCGGCGGCTATGGCTTCATGCGCTTTTCTCTGCCGATGTTTCCGGATGCCAGTGTTTTCTTCCAACCCTTCATGTTCACTCTGTCAGTGGTTGCGATTGTCTATGCCTCACTTGTTGCCTGGCGTCAGACCGACATGAAGAAGCTCGTGGCATACAGCTCGGTGGCTCACATGGGGTTTGTAACACTCGGCCTGTTCAGCTTCACAGAAATCGGCCTGCAGGGCGCGGTCTTCCAGATGCTCTCCCATGGATTGATTTCCGGCGCACTCTTCCTGATCGTGGGTGTGATCTACGACCGTGCGCATACGCGTGAGATTGCTGCCTTTGGCGGTCTGGTCGGCAAGATGCCTGTTTATGCCGCGCTGTTCATGCTGTTTACGATGGCGAACGTCGGTCTGCCCGGGACGTCTGGTTTCGTTGGAGAAATCTTGACCATGATCGGTGCGTTTCAGGCTTCGACATGGGCGGCGTTTGGCGCCGCGCTTGGGGTAATTTTCTCTGCAGTTTACATGCTCACGCTCTACCGCCGCGCCGTGTTTGGCGAAATCAATCCAGAGCTCAATGCGAAAATAGAGCGTGGTGAGATCGTAATGTCCGACGTTAACGCGCGCGAGCTTGCCTGCCTGATTCCATTAGCGTTTGGCGTCATAATCCTCGGTGTGAAGCCGGATCTTATCTTTGATATTACCGAAGGGGCGTCCCAACGCGTGCTCGCCCTCATGGCTGGAGGCTGATCACCCATGCTGGATTGGATCGCCATTGTTGAAACCCTTGCGCCCGAGCTTTGGCTTGTCAGCGTGGGTTTGCTCGGAACACTTGTCGGCGCCCTGATCGGGCAGGGCAGTGCGCGTGCGTTTTTCAAACTCGGTGCGGTTGCCCTGTTTGTCGCGGCCGGCTTGGCCTATTTCTATATGGACGGTGGCGAAGCCTTCGGCGGACTCGTCGCGACCAACTCATTTGTGAACTTTGCCAAGATCGTTAGCTTTGCGCTGGCAGGCGTTGCGCTCTGGATTGCAGATGGGTTTTTCGAGCGCCACGACACGCTTCGGTTTGAGTATGCGCTTCTCATGATTTTCGGCTGCCTCGGCATGGGATTGACCCTGTCAGCGGCCGACCTGATGACCTTTTATATGGGGGTCGAGACACTCAGCCTGACATCATATGTGCTGGCCTCTTTCCACCGCGACAGTCCGCGCTCCGCCGAAGCAGGCCTGAAGTACTTTGTGCTCGGTGCACTCGCATCGGGGCTACTCCTCTATGGAGCGTCTTTGGTGTACGGCTTCTCGGGGTCAACGAGTTATGAAGCGATCGCCGAAGCGGAGCTTGGAACAGGCTTGCTGTTCGGCATGGTGCTTATGATCACAGGACTGGCGTTCAAAGTCTCAGCTGCCCCGATGCACGTTTGGACACCGGACGTCTATGAAGGCTCGCCAACCCCCGTGGTCGCATTCTTTTCTGCCGCGCCGAAAATGGCGATGATGGTGGTCTTCGCAAACGTGCTGTTCACCGTGTTTGGGAACGCGCTGGACGATTGGCAACTCATCCTGGCAATCATCGCGGGCGCATCCATGCTTGTGGGCGCGTTTGGCGCGCTGCTGCAAAACAACATCAAACGGCTCTTGGGCTATTCCTCCATCGCGAACATGGGCTACGCGCTCGTTCCCGTTGCCGCTGGAGCAGATCTTGGCGCGCCAGCGCTTCTGCTGTTCATGACGATCTATGTGATCGCATCTCTGGGCATGTTCGCGGGCGTTCTGATGATGCGCCGCACTGGTGGTATGGTCGAAGACATTAGCGAACTGGGTGGGTTGATTAAAAACAGGCCGATTGCGACCCTTGCGATGACAGCCATCCTTCTTTCGATCGCAGGCATTCCGCCGCTGGCGGGCTTCTGGGCAAAGTATGCGGTCGTTGAAGCTGGCCTTGCGGCGGGCTTGCTTCCACTGGTCATCATTTTGGTGATCTCGTCCGTCGTTTCGGCCGCGTATTACCTGCGCATCATCAAAGTGATGTGGTTCGACGCCCCCAAGCAGGACTTCCAGTCTACGGACCCATCAGTCGTCGCGGCCCTTGTTGCCTGCGGTGTATTGATGTTCCCGGTATTGCTGATCGGGATTGGTGTCCTCGGCGGTTGGACTGAAGCGGCAGCCATGGGACTGACGAATTGAGTCAGCCTCTACCGGTGATCTGGCACGAGACGATCGATAGCACGAATGCGCACGCGAAACGTCTCGCGCAAGCCGGTCGCTTTCCGGAACACTGGATTGCCGCCCATCGCCAAACGGCTGGGCGCGGTCGCCTTGGGCGGAGCTGGGAGTCTCCCAAGGGCAATGCATACGCGACGGCTCTGATATCTGTTCCCGGCGGGGTTTCAGACGCATTGCGTCTGCCGTTTGCTGCCGCGCTCGCAGTACACGATACGATTGCGGCTTTCGCTCCAGATGCTGACCTCGGCCTGAAATGGCCCAACGATGTGCGCTGCAAGGGCGCAAAGCTCTCGGGAATTCTCGTGGAATCCGGTTCGAGCGATACCAGCACCTGGGCTGCGGTGGGTGTGGGAATAAATGTGGCCACTGCTCCTGAGTCAGTCGGGCAAACCGCGACCTGCTTGGCTCAGATCTGTGACGGTCTTGTCCCCAGTGCTGATCTGGTGCTGGAGGCGCTCGTTGAAGCTTTCGAAAGCAGGAAGTCACAGGCTTGGAGTGATTTCGCGCACACACGGCACGATTGGAGCGCGCGCGCGGAAGGTCGTAGTGGCTTGGTGAAGGCTGTGGTTGGTGATCGTGTGTTCGAGGGGAGCTTTGCAGGCCTGGCAGACGATGGCGGCCTGATGCTCGATTTGCCTTGCGGAACCCGCGAGACCATAAGAGCTGGAGACGTAGAACTGGTGCGACGCGTATGACCGATATGCTTTTGGCCATCGATGTGGGCAACACAAACACGATGTTCGCTGTCCATGACGGCGCGAACTGGGTTGCTCGCTGGCGCAGCCATACGGACTCGACCCGCACGGCCGATGATTACGCCGTCTGGCTGTCCCAGATGTGCCGGATGGAAGGTATTCCGTTCGGCAAGATTAAGGGCTTTATTGTCTCGAACGTTGTGCCGCAGGCGCAGTTTAATTTCCGGAACTTTGCGCGACGCTATCTTGATATAGAACCGGTTTTTGTGGGTGACGCGAACGTTGATCTTGGCGTTGAGGTTCGCATTGACAGGCCCGAGCAAGCTGGTGCGGACAGGGTTGTGAACGCAGTCGGGGCGTTCAGTGAGTATGGCGGTCCGCTGATTGTGGTTGATAGCGGAACCGCAACGACGTTTGATATTGTGGGTTCAGATGGGGCGTTTGAAGGCGGCATTATCTCTCCCGGGATCAACCTATCGCTCAAAGCCCTGCATGACGCTGCCGCGGCGCTGCCAAGGATCGCGATCCAGTGCCCGCCCCAGGTGATCGGCATGGATACGGTCACGGCGATGCAGTCCGGCATCTTTCTTGGCTATGTGGATTTGATTGACGGCCTCGTGCGCCGGATCAAAGCAGAGTACGGAAAACCCATGCGGGTTATTGGTACGGGCGGAATTGCCTCACTCTTTGAAGGCCACAGCCGCGAAATCGATCTATATGATCAGGATGTCACCATTCGCGGCCTGCTGGAAATCTTCAGGCGCAACAAATCCTGAGAGTTGAATGACAACACGACCTGACCCGCGCGACGAGCTCGTGTTCCTTCCCCTTGGCGGGTGCGAAGAAATTGGCATGAACCTGAACGCCTATGGCTACGGCCCGGCGCACAATCGTCGTTGGATTCTTGCCGACATAGGCGTGACTTTCGGCGACGATACCATGCCCGGCATCGATCTCATTTGCGCCGACCCCGAATTTCTCGTGGACGAGGAGATTGACGCGATCTTCCTCACACACGCCCATGAAGATCATATCGGCGCGACGGGTTTGTTGTACCGCAGACTTCAAACCCGGGCGCCCATGTACGCTACGCCGTTTACAGCCGAATTGGTGCGAGCCAAGCTGATTGAGCATGGGCTCGATCCGGCGAAAGTGCTGAACACAATTGAACTGGGCTCTACAGTTCAAGCCGGCGACTTTGAAGTGCGCTATGTCACGCTGACCCATTCCATTCCCGAGCCGAATGCGCTTGCGATCAAGTCGCCTTTGGGCACGCTATTGCATACCGGCGACTGGAAGATTGATCCTGACCCCCAAATCGGTGCGACCACCGATGTGGAAGGTCTTTCGAAGCTGGGCGATGATGGTGTGCTCGCCATGGTCTGTGACAGCACCAATGTTTTTGTGGACGGTGAAGCGGGCAGCGAGGCGACTGTGCGCGGCGCGATCGAGACGGTTATTGCTGCGCAACAGGGCCGGGTCGCGGTCACGACATTTGCATCCAACGTGGCGCGTGTGAAAAGCGTTGTTGAGGCCGCAGCCGCTTGCGGACGAAGTGTCTGCCTGGTCGGACGTTCCATGCACAAGGTTACAGACGCGGCCAAGGCTGTCGGGATGTTACAGGACGTGGCCGAATTCGTCAGCGAAGAGGAAGCCGGCTTCCTGCCACCAGAGAATATCCTGTACCTGTGCACAGGCAGCCAAGGAGAGGCCCGCGCGGCGCTCTCACGTATCGCCCGCAATGACCATCGCAATGTCTCCCTCAGTGAAGGGGATACGGTAATCTTTTCGTCCCGTGTGATCCCGGGGAATGAGAAGGGCATTTTTGCTTTAATGAACCAACTCGCTGACGCGGGCATACGCGTGATCACCGATCGCATGACCGATGAACCGATCCATGTCTCCGGTCATCCGTGCCGAGATGAATTGGCTCGGATGTATGGCTGGGTCCGGCCAAGAATATCGGTGCCAGTCCATGGGGAGCGTCGCCACACGTTGGAACATGCGCGTTACGCGCTTGATCTGCAGGTGCCGCTGGCTGTGGCCCCGCGCAATGGAGAGTTGGTGCGGCTCGCCCCCGGTGATCCCGAGATCATTGATGTTGTTCCTGCAGGTCGCTTGATCCTGGACGGTGACAAGCTGGTGCCGGAAGGCAGCGGTGCCCTTACCGAACGGATACGGCTCTCTGAATTTGGCTATCTCCATGTGAGCGTAGCCATCGATGAGGATGGCAGCGTAATCGACGGGCCGTTGGTGTCAGCGCGCGGTTTGGCGGAAGCCGACGGTCGACTTGCCGATGAAAGCCTTGATACGCTGGATGAAGCCGCGGAAGCAGCTTTGTCCCGGGTCAAAGCGCGAGACATGGACGATGACGATGCTGTCGAACGGGCTATCGGGCGCGGTATTAAAAAGGCGGCGGAAAAACTGTTTGGTCGTCGGCCTCTGATCGATGTGACAGTGTTGAGGAGTTAGGCAAGAATGGCTGATGATTTCGAGATTGGACCACTGAACCATGTAGGTGTCGCCGTGCCCGACATTCAGGCGGCGATAGAGACCTACCGCACCCTGTACGGCGCAAAAGACATCACCGTACCCTTTGATATGCCCGAGCAGGGGGTGAAAGTGTGCTTTGTGAATCTGCCGAACAGTCAGATTGAGCTGATAGAGCCGCTGGATGAGAACAGCCCGATCCACAATTTCATCCAAAAGAACCCCAAAGGCGGCCAACACCATGTCTGCTTTGAAGTGCGCGATATTCACGAAGCGGTTGAAGAGATGGGCAAACGTGGCGCTACGGTCCTGAATGAGCCCCGAATTGGCGCCCATGGAACGCTGATCATCTTTGTGCATCCCAAGAACTCCAATGGTGTACTCATTGAATTGATGGAAACACCCAAGGGCGACCACTGATCCATGACGCTTACAGGCGCGATTGTTTTCTTTGTTATTTTCTGGTGGCTGAGCTTCTTTATCGTTCTGCCCATTGGCGTGCGCGGACAGTTTGAAGATGGCCCCGTGCAAGAAGGCACAGAAGAGGGCGCCCCATCGAATCCGATGATCAGGAAAAAAGCGCTCTGGGCGACCTATGGAGCTGTCGGGCTGACCATAACGCTGTTTGTGGTGAGCCGGGTCTTTGATCTCCAGACTTTGATATTGGGCGGCTAACCCACCGATGCTTGCCATTTGAGGGTGGTTCCAGCAATTTCCCGAAATGGCTAAAGTTGCAATTCTGATCGTCATTGCAATCCTTGGCGCGGCCATAGGTGCCGCGTCAGCGCTCTGGGCGGCGGGCATTGTCGGCGGGCGTGGATTTGTCCTTTCCGACATAGATAGCGCGGGATGGGTTTCGGATTGGTCCATCGGAAGTGAAGCCGCGGGGCCTTATACGAGAGCGCGGATTGCGCGCCACGGATTGCTGGCCATGACGAAAGGCGAAGCTGTCTATTTCACGCGGAACACGGATGACCGTGGCGAGCGCCTCAGCCAGTCGTGTCGATACGTTCTGTCTGGCGAGGATCAACCTGCAGAATGGTGGTCCATCACGCTTTATGATGCCCAAAGCCGACTGCCCATGAACGATGATGGTGCGCTGTCGCTGGATGTAACCCGCACAGGTCGTGCGCAGGCCTGGGAGGCCATGGTTTCAGCGACGAGGCAGTTGGAAGATGGCCCCTGGATATCCAGCCGCAATGCTGGGGCGTTTGATCTTACGCTGCGGCTTTATCGTCCAAGCCAAGCCATGCTGGATGACCCTTTGGCAGAACTGAACCCGCCATCGATACGGCGCGTCGACTGCGAGGGCCGATAACGTGATGAAGCTGTTGGCGGGCATCAGTTTTTTGGTCAGTGCTGGATTGGCGCACTGGCTAACGCTCGAATCGTTACCGGGCGCAATCATGGCCCGGGCAATGGATACGATGGCAGAGCGAGGCATCCCCTTTCACAGCTTTGTTCTTGTCCCACGAGCAACGCCTCAGAACCAAACCGTCGTCAGGCCATCGCCCGATCTGGCTTACTCAATCTGCCGGTTTGATCTCACAGAGGCCCCGTATGGACTTGAAGTGATCGCCGGTCCCTCAGTGGGCCTTGCGTCCATGTCGTTCTTTGACGCTGAAACGAACAATTTTGCCACGCTGGCACTTGCGGAAGACCAGTCTCTTGCCGTGGAGCTTTTGCCGACGTCATTGCAGCCCCAGGGGATCAGGGAAGAGCCTGAATCAACTGTGGTTCGTGCACCAACAGAAACCGGCCTGATTCTTTTGAGGAGACTGGCGCCGACGACCGGACGTTTCGCTGAAGTTGAGGCGGCGTCTACGCTGGATCGCTGCGCCCCGATTGAGGCCATGGAACCGGGATCAGCGGGGCAGGGCGAATAGGGGCTGGCCTTGCGCCCCTTCGCGGGGTAGCCAGCAATTCCACATACAAAGATAACAAGTGTTTCCCGCCATGCGTCTTTCTCAGTACTTTCTGTCCGTCACCAAAGAGACGCCCTCTGATGCTGAGGTAATAAGCCACCAGTTGATGTTGCGTGCTGGGATGATCCGCCAGAACGGCGCGGGGATCTACAGCTGGCTGCCGTTGGGCTTCAAAGTCCTCAAGAAGATTGAGCAGATTGTTCGTGAGGAGCAGGACCGAGCCGGTGCGATTGAAATGCTCATGCCGACAATTCAGCAGGCCGAGCTTTGGCGCGAAAGCGGGCGCTACGATGCCTATGGACCTGAAATGTTGCGCATCCATGACCGGGGCGAACGCGAAATGCTGTTCGGCCCAACAAATGAAGAGCTGATCACCGACATCTTCAGAGCCTACGTGAAAAGCTACAAGCAATTGCCTTTGAACTTATACCATATCCAGTGGAAGTTCCGGGACGAGATCCGCCCCCGGTTTGGCGTGATGCGCGGGCGCGAATTCCTTATGAAGGACGCGTACAGCTTCGATGTGGATGCGGAACGCGCGCGCATCGCGTACCAGAAGATGTTTGCGGCTTATCTGAACACTTTTGACCGTTTGGGAATCACGGCGATCCCCATGGCCGCCGATCCGGGCCCGATTGGCGGGGATTTGAGCCATGAGTTTCTGGTGCTCGCCGAAAGTGGCGAGAGCGAAGTGTTTTGCGACAAGGCTGTGCTCGACGTGCCGCCTCCAGGCGTCGATTTCGATTTTTCCGATGAGGCGGCCTTGGCCGAGGAAATGGAGAAACGGACCAAATTCTACGCGGCAACCGAGGAAAAACATGACGAAGAAGCTTGGGGCGCAGTACCTCCTGAGCGGCAGGTCAAAGCGCGCGGGATCGAAGTTGGCCACATCTTCTATTTCGGAACGAAGTACTCAGAGCCGTTGAAGGCAGCTGTTCAGACGGCAGAGGGCGGTCTCACCGAAATCCATGGCGGTTCCTATGGCGTCGGTGTGTCTCGTTTGGTCGCTGCAATCATTGAAGCCAGCAACGATGACCGTGGGATCGTATGGCCAGCTTCGGTTTCGCCGTTTGATGTGGGCCTGTTGAACCTTCGCGCGAAGGACGATGCGTGCACATCCGCTTGCGATGATGCCTATCAGCGCCTTGAAAATGCCGGGTTTGACGTTCTCTACGATGATCGCGACGGAAGCCCTGGAGGGAAATTCGCGACCATGGATTTGATTGGATTGCCCTGGCAACTGGCTATTGGTCCAAGGGGACTGAAAGCGGGGACGGTTGAGCTGAAAAATCGCGCGAGCGGAAGTTCAGAAGAACTCAGCCTCGATGCGGCTCTCAATGCGCTTGAAGCGGCGCGACGCTGATATCCATGGCGACAGGACACACGCCTTTTGGTTCCGTGGAACGCGCGCTTGCCTGGCGATATGTACGAGCGCGCCGTGAACATGGTGGATTGTCGATCACAGCCATCCTGTCGTTTGCAGGTATCGCACTGGCAGTGTTTGCGCTCATCGTAATCATGTCGATCATGGCGGGGTTTCGCGCCACGCTACTGGACGCGCTTCTCGGGGGGCAACCCCATATCATTGCGTCCGTGGAGGGACGTTCGGCTGCTGAATCGGACCTCATTATTGAAGAGATATTGACTGTGGATGGCGTGGTCTCGGCGACCCCGTTCCTCGAAGACCAGGTGCTTGCAACGCGTGAAGGGGGCGCGTCATCCGGGGCACTGGTGAAGTCGATCACAATCGAAGAGTTGCGCGGCTATGACTTCCTCCCCGATGGCGGCCAATCGGCCATCGACGCCGGGTTTGGCGAAGGCCGGAATGGTGGAGATGTCATTTTGATGGGTGAGTTTCTCGCCCGTGATTTGCGCGTTAGGCAAGGCGACCGGATCAAGCTCATTTCGACGCAGACCAATGCGACAGCGTTCGGTGGCACACCTCGGAACAAGACTTACACTGTTGGCCCGCTCTTCAAGACGGGCAGCGTTGAACTCGATAGGGCTTACATCTTCATGCCCCTGGAGCAGGGTCAGATTTTCTTCCAGAAGCGCGATTCCTATGAATTGATCGACGTGCGGATCGAAGACGCGATGTCGCCCGAACCCGTTTTGCGAGACATCAATACCGCGCTTGGGGGCGGCGTATTTCTCTACAGTTGGAAAGATTTGAAAGCTCAGTATTTCAACGCTTTGAACATTGAACGAAACATGATGCGGATCGTTATGATGGTTCTGGTCACGATTACGGCGCTGAATATCATCTCCGGCGTACTCATGCTCGTGAAGAACAAGACGCGAGACATCGCCATTTTGCGCACCATTGGCGCAACGCGCGGCACCATGATGCGCGTTTTTGTGATGATCGGGGGAGCGCTCGGGCTGGTCGGCGCTTTGACAGGGATTGTGGCGGGCGTGGCATTTGTTCTGAACATTCCCAACATCGAAGCTGGCCTCGCAGCCGTGGGCGTCACTGTTTTCGATCCGGACACCTATGGGTTGGAAGGCCTGCCAGCGCGGCTCTCCTGGTTCGAAGTGTTTGGCTCTGCCATCTGGGCGGTGGCCGTCTCCGTAATCGTGACGCTGGCTCCGGCCTGGGGCGCGGCCTCAATCGACCCCGTTGAGGCGCTGAGGTACGAATGACTTCGCCCGTCCTCGATCTACGCAGTATCAAGCGCACCTACAAAACGGGTGAAGGCGCATTGGATGTTCTGCGCGGTGCAAACCTGAGTCTCGCTCCGGGTGAATTGGTCGGACTGGTCGGGCCGTCGGGGTCCGGAAAGTCCACACTGCTCCATACTGCGGGGCTGCTCGAGCGGCCCGATTCAGGTGGGGTGTTTCTTGATGGCGAAGACTGCCTGGTCTTGAGCGACACGCAGCGCACCCAGCGCCGCCGGGAAAAGCTCGGCTTTGTCTATCAGTTCCATCATCTTCTGCCGGAGTTCAATGCGATAGATAATGTGGCTATGCCGTTGATGGTGGATGGCCGTAAACGCAGTGAAGCGCGAGATGTCGCATCCAGGCTCCTGGCGGATATGGGACTTTCTAACCGGGAGACCCATCAACCGGGTCAGTTGTCAGGCGGCGAACAGCAACGTGTCGCCATTGCCCGCGCCCTCGTGAATGATCCGCGTTTGGTGATTGCGGATGAACCCACCGGCAATCTCGATCCGGCCACAACAGAACGGGTCTTTGCAGCCCTCGTCGCCAAAGCGCGCGAAGAGGGTGCCTCCGTTCTGGTTGCGACCCACAATATGGGTTTGACGGAGTTTATGGACCGGGTGGTGACGGTCGAAGACGGTCTGATCAAAGAAATCTCCCGTAAGGCACACCAACCAGTTTAGCGCGCTTCGCTGCATCATAAATCTGTTTGACAAGATAGAACGCAACACGAACATTTGAGTTCAGGTCGTTGTTGATACGCTATTGGCACGCCACACTGAGAGCGGGAGATTTTGATGACTGATTCGCCATTCGTACATCTCGCTGTCCGCTCCAGTTACAGCTTGCTGGAAAGTATGATTACGCCCCAGGCGTTGGTACAGTGGGTCGTTGATCAAGGCATGCCTGCAGTGGCGATCACCGACCGGAACAATCTGTTCGGTGCGCTAGAGATATCCGAAATTCTTTCAGGCAAAGGCGTACAGCCGATTGTGGCCTGTTGTTTTGACGTGTTCGAAGGTGGGCATCGCGGGCAAACCCATCGCTTGTCTCTCTACGCCCAAAATGATGCCGCTTACCGACGTTTGATGTACCTGTCATCGCAGGCATATCTGGAAGCCAATGATGGTGTGCCGAAACTAGCTGAGCGGCACGTTTACGAGAAAACCGATGGCCTCATCGCTTTAACCGGCGGCACAGAGGGATGTGTTGCCGAAGCCATTGCACGCGGAAAGATGGAGGACGCACGCAGCGCTCTTGAACGACTATCGACTGCGTATCCGGGGCGAACTTATGTAGAGATTATGCGCCATGGAGTGTCGGCTGAGTCTGAGACAGAGCCCGGTTTGCTGGAAATGGCGTATGACTTGAGCCTGCCCGTGGTTGCCACGCAGGACGCCCGGTTCTTGGCAGCCAAGGATGCGAGAGCCCATGATGCCATGATGTGTATCGCGCATGGGCGATATCTTGGGGAAGACGACCGGCCAAGGGTGTCGCAAGCGCAATATCTGAAGACAGCAGACGAAATGCGGCTGCTCTTCGCAGATTTGCCGGAGGCAATCGAGACCACCGCCGAAATCGCCCAACGCTGCGCTGTAAAATCCGAGCGACACGCGCCTATCCTGCCAAGCTTTGCCAAGGGCGGGGTTTCAGAGATTGACGCCTTGAGGGCCCAGTCGAAGGCGGGCCTGGAAGCGCGCCTGGAAGCGGCAGACGAGCTCTACGATACGCGAGAGGCCTATTTCGAACGTTTGGACTATGAACTTGGCATCATCGACCGGATGGGATTCCCGGGCTACTTCCTGATCGTCTCGGACTTTATCACTTGGGCCAAGGAGCAGGGCATTCCGGTGGGGCCTGGCCGGGGGTCCGGTGCGGGCTCGCTCGTGGCATGGGCCCTGTTGATCACTGATCTCGATCCGTTGCGGTTTGATCTGCTGTTTGAGCGGTTCTTGAACCCAGAGCGGGTTTCCATGCCGGATTTCGACGTCGATTTCTGTCAGGAACGTCGCGGGGAGGTGATCCGCTATGTGCGCGACAAGTATGGTGCCGATAGCGTCGCGATGATCATCACCTTTGGCACGCTCCAGGCGAAGGCCGTGGTGCGCGATGTTGGCCGGGTCATGCAGATGCCCTACGGACAGGTTGACCGGTTGGCGAAGCTAATCCCGTTCGACCCCGCCAATCCGCCCAAATTGGCGGATGCGATCGCCAATGAGCCAAAGTTCGACGAAGAAATTGAGCAAGATGAAAACGTAGGAGCCTTGCTCGATATAGCCTTGGAACTCGAGGGCTTGCCTCGGTCCGCCGGCACCCATGCCGCTGGCGTGGTTATCGCTGACCGGCCTCTGACTGAAATCGCCCCGCTCTACAATGATCCCCGCTCTGATCTGCCTGCCACGCAGTTCAATATGAAATGGGCTGAGAATGCGGGCCTGGTGAAGTTCGACTTCCTGGGGCTGAAAACGCTCACCGTTATCGAACGGGCGCTGAACTTCATCCGGCGCGATGGCCGCGATGTGTGCGCGAAATGGCGCACATTCGATGATCAGGCGACCTATGATCTTCTTGCGTCCGGCGAAACACTCGGCGTGTTCCAGCTGGAAGGCCAGGGCATGCGCGACACGCTTCGCAAGGTGCGCCCCGGTAATATCGAAGACGTTATCGCGATCATTTCACTCTACCGCCCGGGCCCGATGGACAACATTCCGGTGTACGTCCAAGGCAAGGAGGATCCGGAGACCATTCGGTACGACCATCCCGACCTGGAGCCCATTCTGAAAGCCACCTATGGGGTTCCTGTTTACCAGGAACAGGTCATGCGGATGGCCCAGGAGATTGCCGGATACTCCCTGGGCGAAGCTGATCTGTTGCGCCGCGCCATGGGCAAGAAGAAGAAAGAGGAAATGGATAAGCAGCGGGTCCGTTTTGTTGATGGGGCTGCTGAACTCAAGGGCATTGATGCCGACCTTGCGAACTCAATTTTCGACACAATGGCCAAATTTGCTGGCTACGGGTTCAACAAGTCTCACGCGGCAGCCTATGCCGCAATCGGTTACCACACCGGATACTTAAAGTGCCACTTCCCGGTGGAGTTCCTGGCAGCCTCCATGAGCCTGGACCTGCACAATACAGACAAGCTCGCTGCGTTTTTCCAGGAAGCCAAACGACTGAAAATTCCCGTGATAGCGCCGGACGTGACCACATCGACTGCCGACTTTGATGTGCGAGATGGCGCGCTGGTATATGCGCTCGGAGCGCTGAAGGGAGTTGGTCTCGAGGCCATGAGACATCTGGTCGAAGTTCGCGAGGCGGGCAAACCTTTTGAAAACCTCCATGAGTTTGCAGAACGTGTGGATCCAAGACAGGTCAATAAGAAGGCGTTTGAACAGCTTTCCAAGTCCGGCGCGTTCGATGTCCTCGAGCCCAGTCGCGCGCGGGCGCTAGCGGCCGCACCCGTGCTCGCTTCAGAAGCAAACCGCGCAGCAGAAGACCGTGCGGGAGGGCAGGGCGGTTTGTTCGGGGCAGAAGAATCCGGCGTTCGTGCGCCCCTGCCATCTGCAAAAGCCTGGAACGGGCAGACCAAGCTTGATGAAGAGTTCCGCGCGATTGGGTTTTACCTGTCCGGCCACCCCCTTGACGATGTCCTTGAAAGTATCGACCGGGATCGCGTGACCCTTGCCCACGAAATCGCTGACCGGGCCGAGGATGGCCGGGCGATTGAGTTAATAGGTGTTGTGTTGGACCGCGTTGAAAAGCCAGCCCGCAAAGGCGGGAAGTTTGCCTTTCTGACTCTCTCAGATCCGACGGGTCAGGTTGAGCTCATGGTCTACCCGGAAACCCTCAGCGAAGAGCGAGATAAACTCAATAAAGGGGACGCTGTGGCGATCACCACGAGCGTGCGTCGCAATGGGGATGAGATCCGGCTCGCAGCTGAGATCGTCAAACCTATTGCTTCGGCCCGGCTATCAAAGAAAAGCGCAGCGCTTACCGTTCGGCTCGGGCCGGGTGCGGACCCGCTCGATTTAGCTGGGATCGCCGAAGCCCTTAAAGGTCGCCGCGGGGGCGAACAGGGTCTTCTTAGGGTAGAAATCCCGCTAGAGGATGGGCGACTGGTCACGTTGGCGCTCGATGGGCGTTATCCGACCGATATCGGCGCCGTTCAGGCGTTGAAATCCGCATCAGGGGTCGACCAGGTGATCGCCGCCTGAGGCTTTGTCCTGGGAGGTGGTTGCACCGCGCCGGGAAACGTGTATAGCCCCCGCTTCAACCCCTGTGCACGGGCGCATCCGGTGCGGGGCGGCTATGGTTTTGCCGCACCCGTTCCGCCCGTGACGGCCAACCGGATGGAGAAAATAAGATGGCCCTGCCAGAATTTACAATGCGTCAGCTCCTGGAAGCCGGCGTACATTTCGGTCACCAAACGCACCGTTGGAACCCAAAGATGAAGCACTTCATCTATGGTGACCGTTCCCACATCCATATTTTGGACCTGTCCAAAACAGTTCCGTTGCTGCACCAGGCCCTGGTTCAGGTGCGCGACACTGTGGCCAAAGGTGGCCGCGTGCTGTTCGTCGGCACGAAGCGCCAGGCCGCCGAACCTATTGCCGAGGCTGCTCAGCGCTGCGCCCAGTACTACATCAACCACCGTTGGCTCGGCGGTACGCTGACCAATTGGGAAACCGTTTCCAATTCCATCAAACGCCTGAAAGACCTCCAGGCCATGTTTGAAGCCGGCGGCGGGGAAGGCCTCACCAAGAAAGAGCTGCTAAATCTGGAGCGCGAGCGCGACAAGCTTGACCGCGCGCTTGGCGGGATCGCGAATATGGGTGGTCGCCCAGACCTTATGTTCGTGATCGACACGAACAAGGAAGCCATTGCCGTCAAAGAAGCCCGCAAATTGGGCATACCTGTGGTGGCTGTGGTCGATACCAATTGCGACCCGGACGACATCGATTTCCCATTCCCTGGCAACGATGATGCAGCGCGGGCGATCTCGCTGTACTGCAACCTGGTTGCTGACGCCGTCGTTGACGGGCTTGCTGAGTCTACCGCTGGGCTCGGTATGGACCTCGGCGATCTGGAAGACCTGGGCGATCTGGCAGAAGCCGATGCAATTGCCGCCGAGGCGGGCGAGAGTCTCGAAGGTGTCACCGAATCGAGCGAAGGCGCTGAAGAAGTTGCCGAAGCTGCAGAAGGTGAGACACCGACCGAGACCGCCAGCTAACGCTTTTCCTCCTTTAATCCTCCCAAAGGAAAGACACACCCCATGGCTGAGATCACTGCCGCCCTCGTCAAAGGCCTGCGCGACAAAACCGGCGCTGGCATGATGGACGCGAAGAAAGCCCTCGTTGAGAGCGATGGCGATATGGAAGCCGCCATTGATTGGCTGCGCGCCAAAGGATTGTCCAAGGCTGCCAAAAAGTCTGGTCGGACTGCAGCTGACGGCCTGGTTGCCGTAGAAGTATCCGCGGATGGCAAAACCGGCGCGATTGTCGAGCTGAACGCGGAAACGGACTTCGTTGCCCGCAATGAGCAATTCCAGTCAGCTCTGGCAGGCGTGACTAAGGCCGCGCTCGACACTGACGGAACGCTTGAAGCCCTTAAGGCGGCAGGCGCTCCGGAAGGCGAAGGCACCGTGGACGACATGATCACACGGATGATTGCGACCATCGGTGAGAACATGACCCTCCGCCGGACGGCGCAGCTGAAGGCTGACGGCGCCGTCGCCATGTATATCCACAACGCCGAAACCGATGGGATGGGCAAAGTTGGTGTGCTGGTTGCGCTCAACGGGTCTGGAGACCTCGCCGAAGTCGGCCGAAAGGTCGCTATGCACGTCGCTGCGACTGCGCCGGCGGCTGCGAGCACAGATGAACTCGACCCGGCTCTGGTGGAGCGGGAAAAAACAGTTCTGACGGATGAGGCTCGCGAAAGTGGCAAGCCTGATAATGTCATCGAGAAGATGATCGAAGGCCGCATGAAAAAATTCTACAAGGAAGTTGTCCTTGTGGAGCAGCCTTTTGTCATGGATCCCGACAAGACCGTGGGTGCTTTCATCAAGGAGAGCGGAGCTGAGCTGGTTGGTTTCGTTCGCTTTGCCCTAGGTGAAGGGATTGAGAAGGAAGAAGACGATTTCGCAGCCGAAGTCGCTTCGCTCTCAAAGGGCAGCTAACGCTCCTTCTCGTTGAATATCTCAAAAACCTGACTTTCGATGACCGGCGCCCCATGACAGGGCGCCGGGAATCCATTAGGGCAAGGGAAATCAGCCGGAGCACACCGATGACAGCGCAGCTCGCCGCCGAGGACTCCTCGTTAAAGTACAAGCGCATTCTATTGAAACTCTCCGGTGAAGCTCTGATGGGCGGCGCCGACTACGGCATCGACATGGCCACCTGTGAGCAATTTGCTCAGGAGATCGTGCGCGCAAAAGAGACAGGCGCAGAGATTTGTCTCGTGATAGGTGGCGGGAACATATTCCGCGGTCTAGCCGGTGCAGCCCAGGGCATGGAGCGCGCCCAAGCCGATAGCATGGGTATGCTTGCCACAATCATGAACGCGCTCGCGATGCAAAGTGCGCTTGAGAAGCTCGGCCTCGAAACCCGTGTTCAATCCGCCATTCCGATGCAATCTGTGTGCGAGCCCTACATTCGGCGCCGTGCGACACGTCATATGGAAAAGGGCCGCGTTGTGATTTTCGCCGCCGGTACAGGTAATCCGTTTTTCACGACGGACACAGGCGCTGCTTTACGCGCGGCGGAAATGGGCTGCGACGCGATGTTGAAAGGCACGCAGGTCGATGGCGTTTACAGCGCTGACCCGAAGACAGATTCCAATGCGACGCGCTATGACGAGTTGGAGTACCAGGACGTCCTGGCCCGAAATCTAAAGGTTATGGATGCGTCGGCTGTCAGCTTGCTGAGGGATGTGAATATCCCGATCGTTGTGTTTTCCTTGCGTCAGGAAGGCGCTTTGCAGGATGTGTTACATGGGCGGGGGACCTATACAGTCATCCAGAACCAATCCAAGGTGACACCATGAGCTTCGATATCAAAGACTTAGAACGGCGCATGGATGGCGCTCTGAATGCGCTGGCGGAAGAATTCTCCGGCCTGCGCACAGGGCGGGCATCTGTAAATCTGCTCGATAGCGTTATGGTGCCAGCCTACGGGGGCACCGTTCCACTGAATCAAGTCGGATCCGTTTCCGTGCCCGACTCCCGCATGTTGGCCGTAAACATTTGGGACAAGTCCGTGGTGGGCGCGGCCGACAAGGCCATCCGCGATGCGGGTCTTGGCCTAAACCCGGTGGTTGATGGCACGAACTTGCGCATTCCAATTCCGCCTCTGAACGAAGAGCGCCGCCGTGATCTCACCAAGATTGCCGGTAAGTACGCTGAACAGGCCCGCGTTGCTGTGCGCAATGTGCGCCGTGATGGAATGGACTCACTGAAGAAGCTCGAAAAAGACGGCGATATCAGTGAAGATCAACAGCGCTCAGAAAGCGACAATGTTCAAAAACTGACAGACCAGCACATCTCCCGCATCGACGAGGCTCTCAAGGCCAAGGAAGAGGAGATCATGCAGGTCTGATGTCCAGCCAGCCTGCTCCAGGCCCGGTGCCCCAAGGGGGTGCGAGCGATGCCGGACCCAGGCATGTGGCAATCATCATGGACGGGAACGGGCGCTGGGCAAAAGCCCGAGGCCTCCCGCGCGGCGCTGGACATGAACGGGGCGTTGAAGCGCTGCGACGCACCGTTGAAGCCGCCCGAGACCTCGGAATCGAATGCCTCACGGTGTTTTCGTTTTCCACGGAGAACTGGCGCCGGCCAGCGGGTGAAGTGAACGCCCTGTTTGGCCTGTTGCGCGCGTATGTACGCCGGGATCTCGATCGTTTGAAACGCGATGGTGTGCGAGTGCGGGTCGCAGGCACCCGAGAGAATCTACCACAGGATTTGCTCGAACTGGTCGACCGGGCAGAACAGCAAACTGAACACAACACAAAGTTCCACCTCACTGTCGCGTTTAATTATGGTGGCCGGGAAGAGTTGGTCCGGGCGACCCAAGCTATCGCAGATGAAGTTGCTGCAGGGCGTCTGATGCCCCAGCAGATCACCGAAGAACACATCGCCTCTCATCTGGATACCAGAGAGCTTCCCGATCCGGACTTGCTCATTCGTACCAGTGGTGAACGACGGATTTCGAACTTCCTCCTTTGGCAGTGCGCCTATGCCGAGTTGGTGTTTACGGATGTGCTTTGGCCAGATTTTGGAGAGGCCGCTCTGCGTGATGCGGTAGAAGAGTTTGCGCGTCGGGAGCGCCGCTACGGAGCGGTCAGCGCCGGGGCAACCTGAGTCCATGAAAGATGTTGCTGACACGGGTCGGCGCGCGGGTGATCTCGCGGTACGATTGGCTTCCGCTGCAATACTCATCCCATTTGCGTTTTTCGTAGTTTTCGAGGGAGGGTTGTGGCTTGCAGGCAGCGCCGCCGCCTTCGCGGCGATTATGGGTTTTGAATGGTGTCGGATGGCAGGGCAGGGGCCATATTTTGGCGTTGTTCTCGCACTTGCCCTCATCAATTTGGGGTTTGGATTCCTGGACGCCTTTGACGTGTCTATTATGCTGGCTGCGTTCGCATTGCTGTTCGGTTTGTATCATCGCAAGCGATTTACGCTCGCCGCCTTTGGAGTGATGTACGCGGGCGGTCTTCCCTTCGCGCTGCAGGTGCTCCGGGAGGGCGGTCCCTGGAACGGCATGCTCGCTGCGCTCACGCTGATGGTGATCGTCTGGGCGTCGGACTCGGGAGCCTACTTTGCCGGGCGACTGTTCGGTGGGCCAACGTTGAGCACAAACAGCCCCAACAAGACCTGGAGCGGCGCTCTGGGCGCGATTGGTCTTTCGATGACATTCGGTGCAGTCGTAGCAAAATACTTGGGATCCCCGATTTGGCTGTGGCTAGCGATGGGTGCGGGCATATCAATCGTGGCCCAGCTTGGTGATTTGTTCGAATCCCAGATCAAACGCCAATTCGGGGTAAAGGATGTCTCAGGGTTCGTCCCAGGACATGGCGGGGTCATGGACCGGGTTGACGGATTGGGCGCAGTTTGCGTTGTCGCGGTGGCTGTGTTTCTGGCGAGCCCAGGTTTGGCTGCGGCATTGGGGTTTTAGGTTTTATGGGCGATCCGATCTGTATTTCGATTATGGGCGCTACGGGCTCCATTGGTCTGTCCGCGGCGGACGTGATTGAACATGCAAATGCGACTTCTGATGCCCCGGTTTTTGCTGTCGAAGCTTTGGTGGCGGGCAGGAACGTTGATGGGCTCATCGCTCTCGCAAAACGCCTCCGGCCCTCCATCGCCGTGATCGCCGATGACGCCCTCTCCACGCGGTTGGCTGATGGGTTGTCGGGAACTGGAATTGAGCATGCGTCAGGCGAATTAGCTGCCATTGAGGCTGCAACGCGCCCCTGCGACAAGCTGCTGGCTGCCATATCGGGTTCAGCCGGTTTGGCTTCGACGCTTGCAGCCGTGAAACAAGGCACAACGATCGCGCTGGCAAACAAGGAAAGTATCGTCTGCGCTGGCGGTTTGATCCTGTCGGAGGCGGCTGCTCACGGCGCCGAAATCCTTCCGGTCGACAGTGAGCACAATGCGATTTTCCAGGTGCTTCAGCGCAAGGAAGAGGTGGAACGGCTGACGATTACGGCGTCTGGAGGTCCGTTCCGCCTGCATTCTCTGGCCGATATGGAGACGGTGTCTCCAGAGCAGGCAAAAGCCCATCCAAATTGGGACATGGGCGTCAAAAACTCAATCGACAGCGCGACGCTGATGAACAAGGCGCTTGAGTTCATTGAAGCGGCGTATTTGTTTGACCTGCCGCCGTCGCAGATTGATGTGTTGGTGCACCCACAGTCGATCATTCACGGCATGGCGCACTATGTGGATGGCTCAGTCCTGGCACAGTTGGGCTCGCCGGATATGCGAACACCTATTGCCCATGCCCTGGCTTGGCCGAATCGCGTTGCCACAACCGTAGAACGGCTCAACCTCGCTGAGATTGGCCAACTCGATTTCTCACCGGTGGATGCGCTCCGGTTTCCGGCAGTGGACTATGCGCGCCGGGCGAGCGCTCTGGGAAATGCGGCTGCCACAGTGTTAAATAGCGCTAATGAAGCAGCTGTTACTGCATTTATTTCAGGCGCTTGTGGTTTTCTCGACATAAGCTGGGCGGTAGGAGAAATGCTCAATCGGTTTGAAGCCACAAACTTCGCCGGTTTGTCGTGCATGTCATTGGAGGAGATCGAGTATCTCGATACACGGGTGCGCGATCTGACACTGGATGAGTTGAAAGCGGCGCCGCGCCGCGCAGGAGTGTGACCTTGGACAGCGCAGTAATACAGACGCTGATATTCTTCGCGTCGCTCATCACCATGTTGGGCGTGGTGGTGGTGATCCACGAGCTTGGGCACTACTGGGCAGGTCGCTGGTTTGGGGCTGCTGTTGAGTCCTTCTCCGTCGGATTTGGCAATTCGATCACCGAGCGAAAGGACAAGAATGGGACGCGTTGGAGGATCAACTGGATCCCCTTAGGCGGCTTTGTGAAATTCATCGGTGAAGCTCAGGGGCCTCGAGATGTCGGCGTCGTGGAGGCTGGTCCAATTGGCAAGCCCTATAACGATCTCACACCCATCCAACGCATTGTTGTTTCCCTCGCAGGTCCTGCCGCCAATTTCGTGCTCGCTGTTTTGCTTTTCACCTTGATTGTCTGGGTCAACGGAACCGCGCGAAACCAGATCGTTATTGCGTCTGTTGCCGACGGAAAGCCAGCCGCCGAAGCGGGGCTCATCCCCGGGGACATTGTCACCCATATTGATGGGAAACTGATTCAGAATAGCCGCGACTTTCTGATCCCAATTCAACTTGGTGCTGGAGATGCAATCCCGCTCAAGGTGCAGCGCGATGGTTCCGAAGTAGAACTTACAGTCACCCCAGAACGTCGGCGTAGGGACAATGGGCTCGGGCAGATGACGGACCTCGGTACAATCGATGCGCGTTTCGACCCGCTGCCACTGGAACCGCGAACCTACGGCCCCATTGGCGCGTTGCAGGCTGGACTGGGTCAAACGGCCGATACGGTCGATATGACTGTTAACATGATCGTCCGCATCGCTTCAGGTCGCGAGAGTATCAGCACGCTTTCCGGACCCGTCGGCATTGGGGATGTGTCCCGCCGTGTGGTCAATCGCACCATGGAAGTCGAACAGGTCCCACTGGGCGGCCGGCTTGCCTCTCTGGGTTGGACCGCACTGCAATTGTGCGCTCTGATCTCAATAGGCATAGGGCTTTTCAACCTTCTTCCGTTTCCGATCCTCGATGGTGGACATGTCGTTTTTCATGCATGGGAAGCTGTTACGGGAAAGGCATTGCCTGAGAAAATACAGGAGGGCGCGCTGACAGTGGGCTTCTTCCTGCTTATAGGGCTCTTCGTGGTCGTCACCTTCGGCGACATTCTCGAAACGGGTGTGTTCACCACGGCGGGCAGCTAGTCAGTAGAGTAGAGCTTCCAGTATGCCGAATTTGAAAAGGTCGTCGAAGATGCGTTCGATTCTCTCCGCGACAGCGATGGCCGCTGCTTTGGCCGTAATCCCCAACGCGGGATTGGCCAACCAGGCGGCGGCCCAGGAAGATCTGCTGGCAGGGACAATTCGCACCATTGTTGTCGAGGGCAACCAGAGAATTGAGGCCCGTACGGTCCAGTCCTACCTTCTTCTGGAAGCCGGTGACCCCTTTGACGCGGACCGGATTGACCTCAGTCTGAAAACGCTCTTCGCAACAGGGCTTTTTGCGGATGTTGCGATCGACCGGCGCGGCTCGGACCTGGTCGTCCAGGTCGTGGAAAACCCCATCATCAACCGTGTGATCTTCGAAGGAAACCGCGCGCTCGATGACGACAAGCTTCGCGAAGAAATCCAGGCGGCTCCGCGCGGTATCTTCACGGCGGCTCGCGTCCAGTCAGATGTGCAGCGGATCCTTGAACTCTACCGTCAATCCGGCCGCTTCAGTGCGAATGTCGAGCCCGAGTACAAGCCGCTGGACCAGAACCGGGTCGATCTGATCTTCAAAATGACGGAAGGCCCGGTGACGGGTGTCCGGGCGATCAATTTTATCGGCAACGAGATTTTCTCGGATTCGCGTTTGCGCAGCGAGATCGTGACCAAGCAGTCCCGCTGGTGGCGGTTCTTCTCATCGAATGACAACTACGATCCCGGCCGTCTGGATTTCGACCGTGACGTTGTCCGCCGCTTCTACCAAAACCAAGGGTATTACGATTTCCGTGTCGTTTCAGCCGTGGCGGATCTGACACCGGATCAGGAAGACTTCTACATCACCTTCACCATTGATGAGGGAGAGCAGTACGAATTCGGTGAGATCGAGGTCGAGACGGCCCTGGAAAAGCTGAGCGCAGAAGGCCTGCGCCGCGCCATTTCCATTCAGGATGGCGATCTTTACCAGAGTGACCGTATCGAAGACACGATTGATACGCTGACATTCGCAGCCGGGGTCGCAGGGTATGCCTTTGTGGACATCCGACCCCGTATCGTTGCCGACCCCACCACGAACAAAGTGAACGTGACATTCGCCATTGATGAAGGGCCACGTGTTTACGTGGAACGGATCAATATTGTCGGGAACACGCGTACACTCGACAGGGTGATCCGGCGCGAATTGCGGATTACCGAAGGTGACGCGTTCAACCGTATCCTGTTGGACCGCTCGCGGAACCGGGTCCGCGCCCTGGGCTTTTTCGGCGAAGTGGAAGTAACCGAAGAACCGGGTAGCGAGCCAGACAGAACGGTCGTGAACGTCACCGTCGAAGAGCAGGCAACGGGCGAACTCTCCTTCGCGGCAGGTTTTTCTTCGGTTGATGCATTCCTGCTGGATGTCTCCGTGACGCAGCGGAATTTGCGCGGCACAGGGCAATCCCTTGTCGCGCGCGTATCGGCGTCTCAGACAAACCAGTTTGTTGATTTCCGCTTCACTGAGCCGCGTTTCCTGGACCGCAATCTCGCTGCCGGTATCGATATCTTTGCGACACGGTCGGACTTTCTGGATCAAGCCAATTTCGAAACACAAACCTATGGTGCGGGTCTTCGCGTAGGGTTCCCGATCACCGAGCGGACCAACCTCGGTCTGCGGTATCGCCTTCAGAATGACGAGATCAACGTGGACGATGATCTCGTCGTGATTGATGGTGACGGTAATCTGGTGACGGAACAAATACAGGTCAGCGGGGAAGATACGCCGGATGACCCGTCCGATGATACGTTCCGCACGGTGTTTGTGTCGGCCAACCAAACGCCTTTGCCAGACGGCGCGCTGACGGCGGATATCTGTTCGGATGCAATTGCCCCCAGCCAACAGGCTTTGATCCCGGGCGCGTCTATCTGCCAGAGTGAGCGATCCGAAATATCCTCGATCCTCGGTTACACTTGGCAGTGGGACCGTCGAAATGATCCGATTGAGCCAACACGCGGCTTTGACATGTCGCTCAGCCAGGATTTCGCGGGCCTTGGTGGTGACGTACAATACCTTCGAACGGAAGCGACGGCGGCGTGGTATCGTGGGCTCTGGGGCGGTTTCCGCTTCTCGTCACGTCTCTCGGCGGGTTACATCACGCCACTCAGTGATGATACAGTGCGGATTAATAACCGCTTTTTCCGAGGTGGCAGTTCCTTCCGCGGGTTCGATGTGGCAGGGCTTGGCCCGCGCCAGAACATCCGCGTGTTTGACGACGACAATAACGAACAAGACCTTCGCCGCGGACGCGCGCTCGGTGGCAATGCCTATTACCAGGGCACATTTGAGCTCGCGGTTCCGAACCTGTTGCCGGAAGAATATGGGATCAAAACCGCCCTGTTTACGGATGTTGGATCTCTCGGTGTCCTCGAAGACACCGACCAGGATGAGAACATCTTCTTCACAGACAGTCTTACAGGTCAGCCAGCGGTCCAGTTCACAGAAGATGAGCTGTCCCTGCGAGCCTCGGCAGGTCTCAGCGTGTTCTGGGACAGCCCCTTTGGTCCCATTCGCTTCGACTTTTCCCAAATCCTCCGCAAGGAAGACTATGACCGGACAGAAACGTTCCGGTTCTCCACTTCAACACGGTTCTAGCCCCCAAGGAGTCTCCTCCCATGCCGTACCTTAAATCACTAATGGCGGCCTTTGTGCTCGCCCTCTCCAGCCTCGCTGTCGCCGCGCCTGCCATTGCGCAAGGCACGAAAGTCGTTGTTGTCGACCAAGGTCGCGTGCTCACCGAGAGCCGTGCTGGCCAGGACATGCGCACCAAGATCGAGAATATTGAAGGTCAAATGCAGCGCGAATTGCAGCCAACCGCCCAGTCACTTGAACAACTCGGCGCTACCATCGAAGCAAAGACAGCAAATATCACACCCGAAGCCGCTCGCGCCGATACGGAGCTGCAACAGCAGGCGCGTGACTATCAAACGCGTTTGCGGAGCCTGAGCCAGGAAAG
>JBCBGZ010000018.1:0-45017 GCA_038526245.1 Pseudomonadota bacterium | reverse complement strand
ATGTGCAATCGAGCGATACAGTTGTGGAGCTTTGGCCGGGTGGTGGCTGGTATACTCAGATCCTCGCGCCCTACCTGGCGTCTGGGGGTGGTAGCCTGGTTGCGGCCACTTGGGATCCCGAGGCTTTCGAAGGTGATCGTCGAGCCCGCATTGAAGAGCGTATCACAGGCTATAGCGAAGCCTTTAGTGACGCCGAAACCTTCGGGGACATCCAGATTGCGGCGCTTTCCGGCGTCTCGGGCCCGTTGACTGAACCCGGAACCGCCGATGTCGTTTTGACGTTCCGCAACATCCACAACTGGATGAGCGGAGAGTATCTCGACAAGGTGTTCTCAGACGCTTTCAACGCGCTGAAGCCCGGCGGGGTATTCGGTGTGGTTGAACATCGCTTGCCATCGACGACCGAGCAGGACCCAGCAGCACGCTCAGGCTATGTCCACGAGGATTTTGTAATTGCAGCGGCGGAACGCGCTGGCTTCGTGCTCGAAGCACAAAGCGAGATCAATGCGAACCCAGCGGACACGGCAGACCATCCTTTCGGCGTTTGGACCCTGCCACCCAATTCCCGCACATCCGATCGCGAGGGCAATGCGCCGGAAGGGTTTGACGCGGCTTCTTACGCCGCGATCGGTGAAAGCGACCGGATGACCCTGAAGTTCCGCAAGCCCGAATAGCTCGCGGCGCCAGCATGCCCCAGCGCGCCCTGTTTCCAACGCTCCTGCACAAGGCCGAGATCCCATCCGATCTCGGCCTGGAGGCCCTAGACGCGGCATGCTGGATGATCGAAGAGGGTGACCAGGCGGGGCACGCCTGGTGCGAGCGGGAGGGCTATCCCGGCTATACGTCCTATGCCTCGCTCGACGATCTGCCGTCCCGCGCTCCCGCCTTTGAGGCCCTTGCAATGGGCCTCGCGCGCGAGGCCGATGCCTTTGCCACGGCTCTGCACTGGGACATGGCGGGAAAGCGGCTCAGCCTCTCTGGCTTTTGGGTGAACATACTCGGCGAAGGTATGGGCCACTCGGGACATATCCACCCAGGTAGCGTCTTGTCAGGCACAGCCTATGTCGCGATGCCAGCGGGCGCCGGCGCGCTAAAGCTGGAGGATCCACGGCTGGCCCAGTTCATGGCCGCTCCGCCTTTAGTTGAAGATACTCCGGAAGACCTCCGGCGATTTGTATACGTTCAGCCGAAAGCTGGCGAAATCTATATGTGGGAGAGCTGGCTGCGCCACGAAGTCATGCCCAGCAGCTGCGAGGATGCCCGCATTTCGGTAAGCTTCAACTTCGCGGTGGAAGAAGTGTGATGCGCGCTTAGTGCACTCTATCGAATCGGCCCGCAGCTTGTATCGGTCGGTCAGACCGTATCGTGTTGCGACAGAAGTCTTGGTTGACCCCATCGCTCACTCGCGCCACGAGCACTTAGAACAAGACCAAGGACGACATTATGGACATTTCCAAGATCTCAATTGGGGAAAACCCACCGGACGACCTCAATGTTCTCATCGAGGTTCCTCTCGGAGGAGAGCCTATCAAATATGAGATCGACAAGGCGTCAGGCGCCATGTTCGTCGACAGGTTCCTCTACACCTCCATGCGCTATCCCTGTAATTACGGCTTTGTGCCCCATACGCTGAGCCTCGATGGCGACCCGATGGACGTCATGGTGGTCGGTCAACGCGCGCTCGTGCCTGGCGCCGTCGTGCGCGCGCGGCCCGTTGGCGTTCTGTTGATGGAAGATGATGGCGGCGTGGACGAAAAGATTCTCGCCGTGCCCCACGAGAAACTCACCCGCTTCTATGAAAAAGTGCACAACTATACGGATCTGCCGGAGATTTTGGTCGACCGCATCGTCCACTTCTTCACCCACTACAAGGACATGGAGCCCAACAAATGGGTGAAGGTCGAAGGAATTGAGGGTGTTGAGAAGGCGCGCGAACTCATCACGCAGGCCGTCGAGCGCGCCAAAGGCTAGGGCGCGTTCCTTTACTCTAGCACCTATTTGAATTCATTTAACTTTAACCACGCCAACATGTTGGCGTGATCGCCCTGTCAGTATCCCTGCAGCCGTGCATAGCGGTCGCGGTGGAAGCTCGCACCGCCATAGAGCGCTTCCTGAACCCGTGCACGCTTCATGAACAGACCAGAATCATGATCGTCGGTCATGCCGATGCCGCCATGCAATTGGACAGTCTCGTTCGATACAAGGTGCACAAGCTCGGACGTCTTGGTCTTGGCCAGGCTGGCCAGTTCCGGCACGTTATTCGCCTGCGTATCTACCGCTGAGAGTGCGGCAGCCACGCAGGAGCGGGCCATTTCAAGCTCTGTGAACATCTTGGCGGCGCGGTGTTGCAAGGCCTGAAAGCTACCGATGAGCTGGCCGAATTGGCGCCGCGTATTGAGATACTCCAGCGTCATGTCGAAGGCAGCCTGGGCCGACCCGAGCGTTTCAGCCGCCAGGGCGATGCGTGCACGGTCGAGTACAGGCTCCAGCGTGTCGATGGCTTTGTCCACGTCGCCCAGAAGATGTGCTTCGTCCACATGGACGTCCTCAAGGGTGAGGTGGGCGGCGCCGTGGGAGTCCACGGTATTCAGAACCTGAACTGAAACGCCTTTGGCGTCTTTGGGGACCAAGAACAGCGTTATGCCATGGGCTTCGCCGGGCTCTCCATAGGTGCGCGCCGCTACGATGAAGAGGTCAGCTGTGTGGCCGCTGGGGACAAAGCGTTTTGCACCATTGAGCGTGTAGCCCTGGCCATCGCGCTCGGCTTCTGTCGCAACGTGGGTGGGCGCATGGTGGGCGCCTTCATCCAAGGCAAGCGCCGCAGATGTCTCACCAGACGCCATGGTGGGCAACCAGGCCTCTTTCTGGGATTGGGTTCCAGCTAAGGAAAGTAGACTTGTCGCAACGACCCCGGTTTGGAGCACATCACTGGCCACAAGAGTGCGTCCAAGTGCTTCCATGATCTGGCCCATGCCGACCATGCCGAAATCCGAGCCCCCAAATTCTTCAGGCACAAGGACGCCGTAAAAGCCGAGCTCGGCCAATTTGGCCCTTGAGGCTGGATCGGCGCCATTCGCGCCGCCGTCGCGCAAGCCGCGCAAATGCGAAACTGGCAACTCGTCGCGGGCAAAAGACAGCGCCGTATCGCGCAGCATGTCCTGGTCTTCTGTGAGTACGAAAGTCATGGCTACTGGTGCTCCCGCAGGCCGAGGACGCGCTTGGCGATGACGTTCAGGTTGATTTCGCTTGTGCCGCCCTCGATGGAATTGCCCTTGGAACGAAGCCAACCCCGGGTGGCCTTCAGCGCGACCGGGTCGAAGCCGTCTCCTTCCCAGCCGAGCCCCTCGGTGCCGAGGGCTTCAACCAGCAGCTCATGGCGTTCCTGATTCATCTTAGCGGCAGCATATTTCAGGATCGAGGCTGTATGACCGACTTCCTGGCCAGCCTTGGCCTGTTCCGTGGAGCGCTGGACCGTGAGCGAGAACGCCTTGGCGTACATCTTGTGCTCTGTGATCCGGGCGCGCAAATCGCCGTCGCTCACCCGTCCGGTCTCGTCGACGCCGATATGCTGTTTGGCGTATTCCTCCGGTCCCAAAATGCCTGATCCGCCGGTTCCGCCAAACCCGCCGGCCGAAATCGATGAGCGTTCGAATTGCAGAAGTCTTTTGGCAATTGGCCAGCCGCCATTCACATCCCCAACGAGCTGTTCCTTGGGCACCTTCACATCGGTGAAGAAGGTTTCGCAGAAGGGTGACGAGCCGGAAATCAATTTGATCGGGCGGGCTTCAACGCCTTCGCTGGTCATATCGAAGACAAGAAAGGAAATACCTTCATGTTTTTTCTCAGTACTTGTGCGCACAAGGCAAAAGACCCAATCCGCCTGGTCTGCATATGATGTCCAGACTTTCTGGCCATTGATCAGATAGTGGTCGCCCTTGTCTTCGGCTTTGGTCTGGAGGCCGGCGAGGTCTGAACCGGCGCCAGGCTCTGAATAGCCCTGACACCAGCGGGTGCGGCCATGGACAATGTCTGGGATGAAACGCTTTTTCTGTGCTTCATTTCCAAATTCGAGGAGCGCGGGACCAAACATCCATAGCCCGAAACTGAACAGGGGAGGCCGCGCCTTGATGCGCCGCATTTCCTGCTCCAGGACCCGCGCCTGGTCTTTGCTCAGGCCGCCACCGCCATATTCGGACGGCCAGGTGGGCGCTGTCCATCCACGCTCAGCCATGCGTTCCAACCAGACCTTGCTTTCGGGATTTGCGAATTGTTCGCGTGACCCGCCCCAGACGATTTCGTCGTCTTTCATAGGCGTGCGCATGGCGGCCGGGCAGTTCTCCTCAAGCCAGGATCGAACGTCTTCCCGGAAAGCGTCCAAGTCTGTGGGTTCGTCAAAGGCCATGCCGATCTCTCCCTATTTTTGCGAAGCCTACATTTGGGCAACGGGGAAGGAAAGCGGTGACGCAGGGTCCGCGTTCCCCTGTCACAGGACACATCGACGAGAAACGCCTGCTTACATGTTGTAGTAGAATTCTTCCTTCACGATTTTGCCGTCTTCCGCCGTGTAAACAGCCACTTCACGCATCTGTACACGCTCGCCGCTTGCTTCGTCCGTGACGTCGATCTCATAGATCACGCTGAAGCGATCATCGCCGTGGTAGTAGGGACCCTCGGCTTTGGACGAGTGCACCTCGTTCGCACTTTCCCACCAATCCCATTTGCCCTTGAGCGCTTCAATCCCGGTAACGCCTGCAGAGCCGTCGGGCATCGGACCGGCTTCGTTCGACTGAACGGTGTCAGCATAAATCTGGTCGAGTAGTTCTCGAGACCGTCCAGTATTGTTGTACTCGACAGTCATCTCCGCCAGCTCTTTCACGCTTGCCATGGTGCACCTCCTTCAATTTGTTCCCCATATGTACCATGGCGACCGTTGCGCGTGAAGGGGCGCGTTAACGATTTTGCTAACGGCCGAACATCCCGTTTTCCCGGCCGGTTTCGATACCAGCCTGGTTCAGTGCGAACACGACGGTGAGGAAAGCCCCGAAGGCGGCAACAATCATGACAAACTTCCATGAAATGAGCCGCGGGCGTGGATCATCCCAGACTTCGCCGGCCTTGTGGTTTGCAAACACGCCGAGCGCGACAAAGGCTGCCAGTGTCAGGCCGGTCAGGATCCATTCGGTCATGGGCGCTCATTCCGATGGGGCCTGCGCTCAAGAGGGATGCGCCGTGAGCCCGTGAGGTGTCTTCGCCCAGAAGTGGGGTGTCTTGATCCATCCGTAAAGCGCCCGCACTGCGGCCAGGGAATGCAGCGGCCAATAAAGTGGCAGAGTCAACGCGCCCCAGAGCCGGTTCATACGCCTGGGGCCTGGCGCAATCAGCAAGGCCATCGCATTGATCCCATATCCCACGAGCATTAGCCAAAGGCCCGGTCCTGTAAGCGCGCCATCGAAAAATATGAACCCGGCGATCATCAGCAGTGCCAACGGTCCGTGGACGAATGCCGCCAGGCACGTGCCAAGCAGCATGGCCTGGAGTGCGAGATATCCGCCGATGCCAATCTGAGAAACCGTAGCGCTCGACTGGCGCATCATGACGGCCCAGGTTTGCAGAAACCCTTTCAGCCAACGCGAGCGTTGAGATGTCCAGATTCCGAGGGTTTCCGGGGCTTCTTCAAAAGTGGCGAGGGGGATTACCCCGCTTCGAAAGCCGTGGCGCGCCAGGCGAACGCCGAGGTCGGCATCTTCGGTGACGTTCCACGCATCCCATCCGCCCAGCGCACGCAGGACGGCCATCCGGAAGTGATTGCTGGTTCCCCCGAGGAGGATTGGGAGCCTCATCCGTGCCAAGGCTGGCAATAGAAGGCCGAACTGGACCGCATACTCAAGTGCCCAATGGAGGGCGATCCAGGACTGGCCATGATTGTAGGCGGCAAGGGGGGCCTGGATGCAGGCAACATCGGGGCTCGAGCGCGCAAACGCGGAATAGGCTGCCAGGAGTTGTTTAGGGTGTGGCCGATCCTCAGCGTCATAAATGCACGCCAGAGTGCCCCGCGCATATTGCAGGCCATAGTTCAAAGCGCGGGGCTTGGTCTGGGGGCTGCCCTTTGGAACCGTGAGACACCGCGTTCCTTCTGGCCAATTCGTGGCGCCTACAGCTTGCTGGGTTTCGTGGTCTTCGCATTCCAAGAGCAAAAGGATGTCCAGGCGCCCGGCCGGCCAATCCAGTTGAGAAAGCGCTTTTGCCAGCCCGGGAACTGCGCGGGCCTCATGGTAGAGCGGCACAAGGACCGTGTAGACCGGTAATTCAATGTCGCCGGCGCCCGGAAGCTCGATGGTTTTTGGTCTCGCAAAGCCGGGCGTGGTGGCGACCAGAAGAAGCACTATCCGCCACGCCACAAGCGCTCCAAAGACACAAAAGGCGATTGCTGACGCTGCCAGAATGGCGATGACCGGCTGAAGCAAAGCTATGCTGCCGACGAGCCCGGCAATGGCGCGGATTTTGGGCGGAGGAGAGGGGATAAAGGACGTGCAGGCGGATTGCTCCGGCGTCCTAAAGTCCAGCTTAAGACTTGCTTGCAGTGCGCAATAGTCAAAAAGCTCGTCAGATTCCGGTGTGATCCGAGCGAAGCTGTGAGGCTCGCGCGGTCTCTGCACCTCAATGTCTGAGGCACCTTCTTGCTTCCAAACCCCACCCATGAGCTATCAAACGCTCACAGAATTCCACAATCTACCAATCTAGGGTAGTATTATTGGATTTGCGTATCAAAAAGTGTGTCCACCAGGGCTCTGCCGCTCTTCCAGGCGTCCTCGCACTTTCCGCCCAAATGCCAGTCTCCACAGGTTCCAAGGCCAAGACCAGGGTCGAATTGATGGGAAAATCCAAGGGGTTTCTCTGCTTGAGAATACCGCCAGCGGTGAACCGCTGCATGGATTGGAGTCGGGGCGCCGGTGAGCGCGCGGAACGCCTGATAGAGTGCATTTGCAACCATATCTGGCTCATCTTCGAGGTGGGCCGCGCTCCAGTCGGCTGAAGCTTGAACGACCCAGGCTTCATGCGGGCCGCGATCAGGTTTCGAGTTGTTGCGCGCGACCCAGCCTAAGGTCGTGCCTGCTACCTTGGCAGCATCGAAATCGCAGCCAATTGCGGTGTCGAAAGCAAGCATAGCGGTCCAGGACGGCACTGAGACAACCCCGTTCGCGCCTTTTGATAGGTTTGGTGCGATCTCGTCCAAAAGGGCACCGACCTGTTCCGCCGGGATTGCGAGCAGGACTTTTTCGAAAGGGCCGAAAGACGCCGCGCGCTCCTGCGTGTGAAGGTTCCAGGCCCCCGCACTGCCGGTAATGCTCTCAATGCGTGTGGCCCAGTGCACATCAAACGGCTCTGACAGGGCGCGGATAAGCGCGTTCATTGCAGGTTTGCCAACCCATCGGGGGGCGTTGTTCGCGGCCGATACGGCGCCGTCCTCCGCGACAGTGACGAAGCGCCCATTCCATGGAGCCAGAAATCCCGCTGTTGCCCATGTTTCCAATTGCTGAGCGAAGTCCGCCGATGCGGGTGAAATGAATTGGGCGCCATGGTCAAATCGGACCTGGCCGATCGACGTTTCGGCGCGGCGTGTGCTCATCCGCCCTCCTGGCCCACGCCCCTTGTCGAACAGGGCGACATCCACCCCTTTGGCCGCCAAGCGCTCCGCGCACGTCAAACCGGCCAGTCCGGCGCCAATGATTGCAACGGCCATACTACTTTTCCTTGTCTTGGTTCGGCATACCTAGCGCCGTCGACGCCCACGTCTATCTACAGAGCAGTCTTGCAGGAGACACGAGTGGCAAAAGGTCGAAACAAGCGATCGGTTCCGGCCAAGGCTCACCTGGCGTCGAAGATATGCCCTGTCTGCCAGAATCCGTTCTCCTGGCGGAAAAAGTGGGAACGCGTTTGGGACGATGTGAAATACTGTTCCGAACGCTGCCGCCGTTCGCGGGCAGTTGATTAGGCCACTGATCTCACAATCGAACAAATATCGAAAAACAATAAAATGCATGTCCCTGATTTCACCCAGGTTTCAATGTTTTTCGATATGTGATTATTGTTTTTCAATAATTCTCGACATAGATTGAGGGCGTCGGCGGGATTGGCCCGGCGGCACAACGAAACGGCCAAAGCGCCCATACACTGCAAGAAGGACCAATTTCCGATGACCGCCCTCGTTCGCACCACAGACACCGCCCCAGTTGCCCCTCAGGGCGTTGTCGCCCGGGAAGCCCTGGGCCGGCTTTTGAGCCCAGAGCTGCCCCTTCTCCCGGCCGCGAACGATGGTGAAGGCGCCGCTTCAGGTCGCTCCCTGCTTGTTGCACGCCGCACACGTCAACGCCGTCGGATGGCCCGTCGCTAAGGCCGGTTGCCCCCCGTTTGTCTGCCCGCAGGCGGGGGGCTTTTTTCACAAAAGGACCCCAACAGATGTCACACGCAAGAACCATTTCCCTCGCTACAGCCAGCTTTGCTCTCGCAGCATCCGCCCATGCCGCCGGCGACTTCGCTTTCGACTACACGTATGATCGCGACGAGCTCGCATCTATCGCGGGCGCTGAGCGCGTGTTTGAAGATCTGCATGATCAGATCGAAGACGAATGCCGCTTTAGCGCATTCACCCAGAGATTCACTTTGGCGCAGAAAGTGACTGAACAGTGTGTTGCTGAGACGCTTGAGGAAGCCGTCCAGGATATCGACGCGCCGCATTTGAACGCCGTGTTTGAGGCATGGGACGGCGGAAGCGTCTGATAATCAGAACTAAGGGAAAGTCCTTATTCGCATGCCGCGCATAGAGTGATTTTCTGAGCCTCGACCGGGGTGGTCCGCCCTCCTCATAGCGCTCGCTCAAGCCACCCCGTTCCGGCCGCTTCGTTCCCTCCCAACGAAGCGGCCTTTTCATTGTCAGTCGTCAGTTTCGTCTTTCAGATCCCTTGGGCGAACCACATCAACCAAACGGAATGCAGACATGTGAAACTGCGTGTCTTCTCCCGCATCGAACAGGGCGATGCATCCCGTCGGGAACTTCTCAAACAGCCTTGCGAGGCTGAATTCATCGTTGGCGCCGCCGCTCCGTGAGAGGCTGCAGGCGAATTCGTGAATGCCGGGATTGTGCCCGATGAGCAAAACCGTGCCATCCCAATCGACCCCCGCCAGAACACCTTCAATCGTACTCGGCCCAGCCAGGTAAAGGTCATCCTCATAGGATGGCTCGACACCGCCCCAGGCTGGCGCGGCGTAACGCCAGGTCTCGCGGGCGCGGCGAGCGGTCGATACCAAGGCATGCCCGGGGCGCCAGCCCATTCTTACAATGTGTTCGCCCATGGCCACCGCGTCGCTTCGACCGCGCTCAATGAGGGCGCGTCCATGGTCTTCTATACCCTCATGCCACGCTTCGGTTTTGGCATGGCGCATGAGGATCAGCCGTTTCATGGGGCTCCTTGCGGGGTGGCAACTTAGAATTTCTGATTCAGCGCTTCAGCGCTGCGGTCTTTGAACGCGGAGCGTCTCACACCACTCTTCTTAACTGAAACAATCCCTCGGAGACAAGAAGATGAGCCTTTTGCTTGGCGATACAGCCCCGGATTTTGAAGCAGACACAACACAAGGTCGCATTCGCTTCCATGATTGGGCAGGTGACGACTGGGTGGTGTTCTTCTCCCACCCGGCAGATTTCACTCCGGTCTGCACCACGGAGTTGGGCTATACAGCAAAACTAAAAGACCAGCTCGCTGCGCGCCAGGCGAAAGCGATTGTCGTCTCGGTCGATAGTGTGGAAGACCACAAGGCTTGGATTTCCGACATCGAAGAAACCCAGAATGCGAGCGTCGAGTTTCCCATCATTGCCGATGAGGACAAGACCGTCGCTACGCTTTACAATATGATCCACCCCAACGCCGATCCGAAAGTTACGGTGCGTGCGGTCTATGTGATTGATCCGAACAAGAAGATCCGTGCCTCAATCATCTATCCTCCAAGTGCCGGGCGCAACTTCGATGAAGTTCTGCGTCTCCTCGACAGCTTGCAACTCACCGACAATTACAAGGTCGCGACGCCTGTGAACTGGCAGGACGGCGAAGATGTCATCATCGTGCCGAGCGTGACCGACCCAGAAGAGATCGAGCGTCTCTTCCCGAAAGGCCACACGGCCATCAAGCCCTATCTCCGGACAACGCCGCAGCCGAACAAATAGTCTGAACAGGGATCGACCAACCCAAAAGCCCCGGCCACTATAGCTGGGGCTTTTTCATGGTCTTGAATTGGTGAGTTAGCCCGCCCTAGCGGTAAACTATAGGCGCTGGCGCCTCTGCGCGACGCTCAAAGCGCGCTGGCGTTACGCGTGCAGCTGGCTGCATCCGGCGTTCCGACACGTCCCGGCCCGCAAATACTGTGCGCACTACGTAGCCGTTTGAAGTCGCACGTTGGGTGGCTCCGCTATTTACGGACTTCCAACTGTCGCTTGAGTAGAAGCTCAGCTCTTCAATGTCGGCAGACTCGATGTCGACGTCTGCGGACACATAGCGCGGTTGGGGCGTTGCCATGCATGCCGCGTCTTCAGATGCGCTCATACCATCGCAAAGCATGTTTCGAAGCGCTTCCTGGGTGGCTGCATCCGGAAGCGGCGGGAATGCTTCCTGAACGTCTGCCTCCGAAGCGCGTGCCAGGATTACGGCAGGTTTCTCGGATGCCGGCGGCGGAGAGATCTCAGGTGTTTCAGTGGCTGTGACTAGCCGCATCGACGCTGCCAAATTCCTGAATTGCGGATACGCGTCGGGCGCTGGCAGGGCTGCAGTGGAGACCTGCGCCTGGCGGACCTGACGCAGTGGCACGTCGTAAAATGTCTCGAGTTCCGGGAGGTCGGCGATAGGTTGCGGATCCTGCGGTACTAACGCGATAGTCTTGGCGTCGGTATCGTGGCCCACAACCAGTGGCACAACGCGCCAAGCGACAACTCCGAGGAGGGACGCATGTGCCCCTGCGACCAGCACCATTAGGCTCGTACGATCCATGCTGCGAATGCTCTTTACCCCTGACATAATTGCAACATTAGCTGCAGAAATCGTCGATGGACGTTAATTCTAGGCAATATAGCAGCCGATTCGCGAATTCCACAGCCTGTGCATTGAATCTAAAGCGTAATTGCGAGGGCGCCTCGCGTCGCCTTGCGATAGTCATCGATCAGCATTTCGGTCATTTCGCCGGGCTTGTAGTCTATGCCAGCGATTTCGCGAACGGGCGTGATCTCAGCGGCGGACCCCGTAATGAAACACTCGGAGAATGAATTCAGTTCGTCCGGGTGGATCTGACGTTCAACAACTTCGATCTGACGCGCCTTTGCCATGGAGATCACCGTCTGACGGGTAAGTCCGTTCAGGAAACAATCTGGCGTTGGCGTGTGCAGCGCGCCGTCACGCTGGAAAAACACGTTTGCTCCCGTCGCTTCAGCAACAAGACCCCTGTAGTCCAGCATAAGCGCGTCGGCATAGCCTTCGCGCTCTGCAGCATGTTTGGACATGGTACAGATCATGTAGAGGCCCGCGGCCTTGGCGTCATGGGGGGCAGTGTCAGGCGCTGGTCGGCGCCAGTCGGCCATTGTCAGGCGAATGCCAGCCATCTTGTCGTCGAAATAGTCTCCCCACGCCCAGGCGGCGATGGCAAGGTGGATCGTATTGTCTTTTGCAGACAGCCCCATCTTCTCGGACCCGCGCCACGCGATTGCACGAATATACGCGTCATCCAGACCTGATTTTGCGAGGACATCGCGCTTCGCAGCATCGATTTCTTCCGCCGTGAAAGGGATATCGTAATCGAGAATGCGCGCCGAATTGACCAGGCGCCGCGAGTGATCCATTGAGCGGAAAATTTCGCCGCCATACGCCCGCTCGCCTTCAAAGACTGAAGACCCATAGTGCAGCGAATGTGTCAGCAGGTGGACTTTGGTGTCACGCCAAGGGATGAAGTCTCCGTTCATCCAAATGTGCCCGTCACGATCGTCGAAGGGAATGAAGTCCATGGGGTCGGGTGTCCTTGATCTGACGTCGCAGCGCTGAGCGCATCATCTGTGCGCTTGCGCTTGGTGTATCTGACAGTCCATTCTCAAACCATGCCACATGAAGTCAACTCACCGTCAGTGCCTGCCGCAGACATGCGCCTCTACTTGCGCGATGAAGAACTCGACCGCGGGGCCGGTTTGATCCTCATGGGGGAACGCGCCCTGGCTGCCGCCTCGGAGCAGGCGCGCAAGGCTGCAGGGCTGACAAAAGGGGAGTTACAAGTTCTGCTGTCCATCATGACAACGCCCGGCCAGGACGTGTCGACGCTTCGGGCGCGGTTGGCGATGACCGTGCCAACGTGTGCGAGGCTGTTGGGTACGTTGGACAAACGCGGTCTCATCGCGAGGGACCCGGGGGGTGATGATCGGCGCAGGCGCGCACTACGCCTCTCCGAAGATGGAATTGCGGTGCTGAGCCCGATCCTGTCTTCTATGCGAAAGGCCCTGAGAGAAGCCTACAAGACGGCAGGTCCAGGGTCGGTTGCGGGTGCGAGGTCTTTGCTCGAGGCGATTGCACGATGACCGACAGCCATATTCTTGTCGTCGATGATGATGATCGGATCCGCGACCTCCTGAAGCGCTACCTCGTGCGGGCGGGATATCGCGTCACGGCCGTCGGCGATGCACCGTCTGCACGCCGCATGCTCCAAACACTCGCTTTTGATCTTGCCATCTTCGATATCATGATGCCCGGCGAGGATGGGCTTTCGCTGCTGTCAGGCGTACGCGAAGAAATCGAAACGCCTGTGATCATTCTGACTGCGCGCGGCGACCCCGATGACCGGATTGAAGGGCTGCGTCGCGGCGCGGATGACTACCTTGCAAAACCCTTTGAGCCGGAGGAGCTGGAGCTGCGCATCGCCGCGATCCTCCGCCGACGGTCGCCGGATGAAGCACCAAGCGAAATCCGGATATCGGGACTTCTGTTCGACCCGGAGCGAGGCGAATTGAGCCACGGAGACAAGCGGATTCGCCTAACCGACTCTGAATCGGCACTTCTTGCCAGACTTGCTGCAACACCTGGCGAGCCCGTGAGCCGGGAAGATCTTGCCGATGCAACATCTTCGGGCCTCGAGAGGGCCATCGATGTGCAGGTGACCCGCTTGCGCCGTAAAATCGAACGCGACCCGCGCGACCCCGCCCACTTGCAGACGGTGCGGGGGATCGGGTACCGGCTGCTGATCGATTGACGGATACCCCGCCCATGGCCCAGCCGGAATTTGGCACATATGCCCCGTCATTCTGGGTCAAAGTCCTGCTTGGGCTGTCTCAGAACACTTTGCTTGGGCGCGGGAAAGCGCGGCGTTGGATGTCGGCTCGGCTCCAACATGCCCATCAGGGACCTCTGGACGCCCATCTTTGGCAACAGCCCGCGCGAATCCATGTGGGTTCAAACAACAATGAACTCAAAGCGTTGCTCAATCCCACCAGTTTCAACAAAGCAGAGCTGCAGACACTGCGTGCGTACCTTCCGCGACGCGGCGGCGTGTTCGTCGATATCGGCGCAAATGTCGGGATGATGTCTTTGGCCGCGCGGGCACATCTGGAGACCGGGACAATCGTTTCCATTGAGCCCCAGCCGGCCATGTTCGAGCGATTGGCGTTCAACCTGGTGGATGCTGGCGAGCAAAGCGGGGTGACCCACAAACTTGTGCAGGCCGCTATCGGGCCAACGGTCGGAGAGGCCAATCTGGCGATCCCAAGCCAGCCCGGTATGGCGACGCTTGCTGAAGCTGCTTCCAGCGTTGGCCAGACTGTTGCCGTCGCAGTACTGCCGCTGGAAAAGGTTTGCCGGGATCAAGCCGTCGATACCATTGATGTCATGAAGATCGATGTGGAGGGGTATGAGGACCAGGCGCTCTTGCCGTTCTTTGAGTCCGCCCCGCGCACGCTCTGGCCCCGCGTAATTATCATGGAACACTGCCATTCTAAGCGCTGGTCGAGCGACGTCATCGCCGCGTTGCAAGGCGAAGGATATGCGCAGTTGCGGCGAGATCGGCAGAACATTTGCCTGGAGTTGGCCAAGTCGTGATCCGCCTTAGGGACATTATGCCGAAGGGGTATTGGCCGCGCATCGCTCTGATCGCCTTTCTGCCGATCGTCGCCATGATGGTTGGTATGACCTGGTACTTCTTTGACGGGCACATGCGCAGCGTTAATCAGAGACTGGCCGACTCTGTCGCGCGCGACACCGCCCTGATCGCCATGACCCATGATCGCGACCCGGCCGTGACCCGTGCGAGCCTGGATGTTTTCAACGATACTCAGGGCGAAACGCTCGAGATTTTGGGTGCGTGTCCCCAGTCCGACAATCGGGCGACGATCCAGCGGCGTTTGCCCAGTGTGATGACGGCTCTCAACAATCGGATTGATCGGCCTTTTGACATTTCGCTGACGGGCGAGCGCGATGACATTCTCTTGTGCTTGAACAGTGGGGCCGACGTCCTCGTGTTCACCATTCCCCGCAAACGCGCGGTCATCATCAATGGGCATATCTATATCGTCTGGGTATTGGGGTTTGGCCTTATTCTCCTGGCAGCAGCCTATGGTTTCCTGCGCAATCAGGTGCGGTCCATCCTGCAATTGACGGAAGCGGCAAAGGCATTCGGGAGGGGACAGGAAATGCAGGACTTTCGCCCGTCTGGCGCCACGGAGGTCCGTGATGCGGCTCGCGCCGTCATGGACATGAAGCGCCGCCTCACCGCGTTCACTGAGCAGCGTACAGCCATGCTGGCCGGCGTGAGCCATGATCTGCGCACCCCGCTGACGCGACTGAAACTACAGCTCGCCATGATGGAAGACACAGAAGACCTCCGCGCAGCCAAACAGGACGTATCGCGCATGGGCGAAATGCTCGAGGAGTACCTCGCCTTTGCCCGTGGCGAGGAAACCGAGCAAGCGTCAACCTTCCGGCTCGACGAGCTGCTGCGGGAGGCTGCCACAAGGGCCGGAGAGACCGTTGAAGTCGGCCCGCTGCCCGAGATTGAAGTGACGGCACGGCGCTTGGCGCTGTCGCGTGCAATCGCAAACCTGATCAACAACGCCGTCACTTATGGAAATAAGGTGGTGGTGGATCTGAAAGATGGACCTAAGGGCAAGGATATTCTGGTCGATGACAATGGGCCCGGCATACCCGCGGAGAAACGTGAGGACGCTTTCAAGCCTTTTATGCGACTAGACGATACCCGGTCCAGCTATCTCCCGGGGAGCGGGCTTGGCCTGGCCTTGGCGCGGGATACGGCTCGCGGCCATGGTGGGGATGTTCGCCTGGAGTCTTCCCCATTGGGGGGCTTGCGAGCACGCCTTCGCTTGCCGCAATAGCGCGGCCATTGACCTGCGCTTGCGCATGGTGGATTTGGCCTTCCAAAAGCGCGGTAAAACGCTTCAACGAATTCAGTCTCAGGATCTCCCCATGACCAAACTCATTCGCCCATCGGGGCGCGCTGCGGACGAGCTTCGCCAAGTCTCCCTGGAAACTGGCGCAACGCGCTACGCTGAGGGGTCATGCCTCGCGAAATTCGGCCACACACATGTGCTGTGCACCGCCAGCTGGAGTGACAATGTGCCCGGCTGGATGCGTGGATCGGGCAAGGGCTGGGTCACCGGTGAGTACGGCATGCTCCCACGGGCAACGCACACGCGCGGCAACCGGGAAGCTGCACGCGGAAAGCAGTCGGGCAGGACCCAGGAGATTCAACGCCTGATTGGTCGATCTCTCCGCTCGGTCTGTGACCTGTCAGCGCTTGGAGAGAACCAGATCACCATCGATTGTGATGTCATCCAGGCCGATGGTGGCACGCGCACCGCGTCAATCACCGGTGGCTTTGTCGCCCTGTCCTTGGCCTGCCGCTACCTGATTGAAGAGGGTGTCATCACGGAAAACCCCATTCGGAAACAGGCTGCCGCGATTTCCGTGGGCCTGTTCCAGGACACACCCGTCCTGGACCTGGACTACCCAGAAGATAGCGGCGGCGAGGGCGACATGAATGTGGTGATGAGCTCCGACGGGGGCTTTATCGAAGTCCAAGGCACCGGCGAAGAGCGCCCAATGACCCGGGCCGAACTCGCCACGCTGCTGGAACTGGCCGAAAAAGGGTGTGATGAACTCTTTGATGCCCAGCGCGCCGCGCTGGAGTAACCGGCCTACTCCGCCGCGAGTGCCTCGCTGGCACCACCATTTTCCTCATCAAAGACCAGTATATCGCCGGGTTGGCAGTCCAACTCCCTGCAAAGGGCTTCAAGGGTCGAAAAGCGAACGGCTTTGGCCTTGCCCGTCTTGAGGATCGAGAGGTTTGCAAGCGTCACGCCCACACGCTCTGACAATTCTGTCAGGGACATGCGGCGGTCCAGAAGCACACGGTCGAGGGTCACACGGATAGACATTTCACCCTCCTATATGGTCATTTTTTCTTCTTCGCGAAGGCGTGTGCCCTCACGAAAAACTTGCGACAGAATGAACAGGGCAGCCACTGCGGCCCAAACAACGAAATTGATTCCCAAGGCTGGCCGTGAGATCGCGTCTTCCGCTGGAATGAAGCCCCGCATGCACAAGACAAATACGATGGACGCGATTTCCATCACGCCGAGCGCCAGCGCAATTCTCGTGAGACGCTGTGCGTTCTCCGGGACAAAGGGATCACCTTCTGCAAGGGTGGTCAGGATGCGGCGTAGCTGCACGCACACATAAACGATGCCCGGGAGGATGACCGCAATGGTCGCAAGGGTGAAGACAAAATTGAGCGAACTTATATCGGCAACAGCATCGCCGCCCGGAAGGCTGAGCGCGCCGGAATTGAGACTTGCGAACAGACCAATCAGGAGGAGGATAAACACCAGTGATCCCACAATGGCAGTGAGCCAGATCACGACGGTCATCAGCACGGAAAGCGCTGCGGCCATGGAATTGCGCGGACTTGATGTCATATTGGGCCGAATTCCTTTGTCGGGCGGATGCCCCACAGCCAGAATGCCGTGAGACGATAACTTTACCGTTAAACGATATACTGGTTCATCGTAAAAGCAAGAAACCTGCCGCAAGGAGGCTGACATCTCTTCTGAGACACCAATACGAAGGCTGGAACCAGGACGCTTGGTGGCGGCCACCCACAACAAGGGCAAGATGCGTGAGTTGAAGGACTTATTCGAACCCCTGGGCTTCGAGGTGGTGTCGGCTGGAGACCTCGGCCTCGACGAACCAGATGAGACGGAATTCACGTTCGCAGGCAACGCACTGATCAAAGCGCGTGCGGCCTGTCAGGCAACAGGGGCGCCTGCCTTGTCGGATGATAGCGGTTTGAGTGTTGATGCCCTTGGAGGACAGCCCGGTGTGTTTACGGCGGATTGGGCCGGCGAGCCGCGAGATTTCTATCGCGCGATGGAGAAGGTCGAGCGTGCACTGAAAGACGTGGATGCGACCGACAGGTCTGCCCAATTCAACTGTTGTCTCGCCGTCGTCTGGCCAGATGGCGAGGAAATCGTTTTTGAAGGTCTTGTGCGTGGCGCTCTGGTTTGGCCCCCTCGCGGGGAGCGAGGGTTCGGCTTTGATCCGGTTTTCGTGGCAGACGGTGAGACCGAAACATTTGGGGAAATGGACCCGGCGAAGAAGCACGCCATGAGCCATCGTGCCGACGCATTCGCAAAGCTGAAAGCCGCCCTGCTTTGACGTTTCCGACCATGGCCTTGGGCGGGGGCTACGGCTTCGGGGTCTACATCCACTGGCCCTATTGCACCCGTATCTGCCCCTATTGCGACTTCAATGTGTATGCCGCCAAGAACCGGGACAATAGACCTCTGGTGGACGCAATTTGCACCGATCTGGTGCGCCAGTATGAGAGTTTTGGAGCGTCCCACAGCCTGAGCACGATTTACTTCGGTGGGGGCACACCGTCGCTTTTGGGCGAACCGGGCCTTGCGCAGATACTCGAGACAATTCACGCGTGCTTCGGCGCCCCCCGTTGGGAAACCACGCTTGAGGCCAACCCGCTCGACATCACACAGGAGGCCCTGTCCTCCTGGAACCGGCTCGGCATCACGCGGTTGTCTCTGGGTGTCCAGTCATTGCGCGATGAGGCGTTGGTCTTTCTCGGACGCGATCATACCAGCGCGCAGGCGCGCCGCGCCGTTCAGGACGCTCTGGTCATGTTCCCAAGCACCAGTGTGGACCTGATTTACGCGCGGCCGAGCCAATCCATAAGTGATTGGCAGGCTGAACTTGGCGAGACACTATCGCTCGGGGCGCCGCACCTGTCCCTGTATGAACTGACGATCGAAGAGCGGACAGTGTTCGGAAAGAAAGCGGCGAGGGGTGAGCTTGTTCCTATGGACGATGATGCCCAGGCGGACCTCTACGAACGAACGCAGGAGATTTGTGAGGCCGCCGGCCTGCCCGCCTATGAAATATCAAACCATGCCAGGAGCGCCGCCTTCGAGAGTTCACACAATCGCATCTACTGGCAGAGTGGCGACTGGATTGGCGTCGGGCCCGGCGCCCATGGTCGGTTGACCCAGGAGGGCAAACGCCTCGCAACGCAGGCTTTGCGCACGCCGGCAGCGTATATTCAGGCGGCCAAAAGCAACCTGCCGCAGATCGAGGTCGAAGCGTTGTCGGACACCGACACGCTCAGGGAATTTGTGGCCATGGGGCTTCGCCCACGCGAGGGGATCGACTTGCAACGTGCGAGCGCCATGGGTCTTGCGTTCGACCCAACTCTTTTGAGTGATCTTGAATCCGAGGGGTTGATGACCAGGTCCGCCGATCGCATTGCATTGACGGGAAGCGGTCGCCTGCTCGCCGACCATATCACCGCCCGGCTTGCGCCCTAGTCACTCCGAAAAGCAAAGCACCCGGACAGCTGGGGAAACCGTCCGGGCGCTCGACTCGCTACCAAATCACCGGGAGGGGAAGGGACCGGTGAGCGGTGAAGCAACTGCCACACGCGGTCGGGGTAGCCGCTTTGGCGTCTGCACTTCACAGTGATAAAGATGTCACTTAAAGAATTTAATTCAAGACAAATTTGATGTTTTGCTTGCGTGTTGCATTCACGCTTTAGTGTTCGCGCCGTGATCAGCGACGACGGTCATCATCTTCATCCTCAAAGTCTTCAACGATAAACAAACGGGGATTCAAGGAGATGCCCGTTGAAACATCTTTCAATTCAACCGTAGTGATGCCTCCGTTCGCATCCAACACACGCCAGGCTAGGAGATCGTAAGAGCCCGCATTGAAGATCAGGGTGAGCTCGCCTTCAGCTTCATCTGTAGGATCGACCACTGTGATTGCGACGATGCCATTCGCACGCTGTACACGGATAACGTCAGCCTCAGTCTCGAAATCGAGGTTGTCATCCAGAAGCAATCCGAGCGGTGTCGAGGCCAGCGGTACACGATCAACGGTTTCCAATTCATCGTCCCGCATGGCCACGGTCACGCCGTCTGCGGCAATAAGGATGGGCACAGGCGCGTCATAGTCGAACCGCATGCGGCCCGGTCGCTGCAGGAAAAACTCGCCTTCGCTCAAGCCGCCATTGGTATCGACCTGGACGAACCGCCCCTTCGCAGTTTCCACGCGAGACATGGCGTCGGACGCCGATTTCAGGACGGCCCGCCGCTCCGTGACAGACAAGACCGAGGGGTCTGCGCGGCGCTGGATGGGGGCGGCGGTTTCCGGGGCCGGGGTTACTTCAGCTGTCTCATCAGACGCCGCTGGCGTGTTGCCCATGTCCTGTGCCGGGGGCTGAGTGTCTTCTGGCACAGGGTCGATTGGGGGCGGTGTTTCCTTCGTTTCCTGGACTGGAATGACCTTCGGTTCTGGAGTGGTGGCCGGCGGTGCAAACGTACGCGTCAGGTCAGCCTCACTCTTCGCGGCAGGCGCAGTGGCTACCACTTCCACTTGTGTGGTCGTAGCCGCGGGAGAAATGTCGACACCGCCGATCAGGCCGGCGGCCAGGGCAACAAAGCTGGACAACATGGGTCGCTTTTCCCTTCTTCAGGAGTTCATTTGCTCTTCTTTTAGCGCCGTTCGCCAGCGAATTGTGGGCGTAAATGAGGCAATGCGGTCGATTTTCGTTGGAACAGGTTCATCCAGTCACCCGGAATGAACGCGTTTTCAGGGAATGCGCCACGAATGGGCACTGTTCAGGCGCCAGTCCAGAAAAGCGCGGCGGTGGCCATCGCGGGAAAGATGAAGCCAGTCGATACGGTCGATCTCGATCAAGATTTGCGTGAAGGTCTCTTGGGCCAAGCTGATTTCCCGGGAGATATCGGCTTCATTCAACGCTTCCCCCGGGGCTGATGTGGTCGTGTAATCGTCCAGACTTGCCTGATTGGCGCGCTCGAACGCTTTTCCCCATCCTTCACCGTCAGTCACGATTTCCGCCCGGCCTTTGGCGCGCATCTGGATCATTTTTGCTCGGTCAAAGAACAACAAGCTGGCAAGTGGATCGCTTTTTAGTTCCGTGACCTTGCCGCTTCGTCGATCCGTCCAGATCTCCACGCGCCGGCGAGTTCGGTCAAATCCTCTCAGCACGACAACGCGGCCTTCAGCGCCAGCATTGACACTGGCTGAAATCAAAACTGGCCATCTCAGGGGAGACTTTTTGTCGTGTGCGGCGCGCGTGAGCGCGTCGAGACAGGATTGCGCAACAGCGGCGAGATCATCGCGCTCTCGCTCAGGCATCCGCCTTTTCTCCTAGAGCACGCTTTGCGCGGCGTTGTAGGGCTGGGCGGATCTTGAGAAACCCCCGGTAGGCGCGCTCGAGAAGCCACAAAACCGGCGGAACCCGCGCCAAGTGTCCGAACGGGGCAAGGATTGGAATGGCCCGCCACATTGCAGCAAACGCGGCTGCTCCGGAGACGATTGGTTTGCAACTTTCCTGCGCGTGAAACCGGGCGAGCAATTGGCCTTTATCAATTGGGCAGCTTTCTGGTTGCCCCTCCGAGACATCCACGAATGCGATAGCACTATTCCGGTCCAGCCGCTGCATAAGCGCGATCTCACGGACGCACAGCGGGCATGCGCCGTCGAACCAGACTGTCAGTCGTTTATCCATGGTAGATATGTGGTCCGCAGAATAGCCGCTGCAAAGGCTTGCATCGTCGCACCATTTATGCGCATAGCGCGCGCCTAGCGAGACGGCGGCGCAAGGCCGTTCGTGTCAGGCTGTCACCTGGATCATATGACCCAGGCGGACTTCAGGGCGAAGGAAAGAAACATGTCCGACGAAATCGTATTTAATGTGGAAGTGCGCGCGCGCACCGGAAAAGGCGGAGCGCGTGAGGCGCGTCGGCTCGGAAAGGTGCCAGGCGTGTTGTACGGCGGCGGTGAGGATCCCGTCGCAATCAACCTCAAGCGCAATGAAGTGATCAAGGCGATCAATACGGGGCAATTTCTGTCTTCCACCGCAACACTGGTCCACAAGGGCGAAAAGCAGATGGTGATCCCGCAGGATATCCAGATGCACCCTGTGTCTGACCAGCCGATGCACGTCGATCTCTACCGCGTAAACGCCAAACAGAAGATCAAGGTGGACGTGTCGGTGACTTTCGTCGGAGAAGATACATCTCCGGGCATCAAGCGTGGCGGATCGCTGAACGTCGTGCGTCACGCCGTCGAGCTGCTTGTGCCGGCCGGCAACATTCCCGACGATCTCACCGCCGACGTTTCCGCACTGGATATCGGTGACAACGTGAAAATCTCGGACGTGACACTGCCTGCTGACGCCGAGCCAACCATTACGGACCGTGACTTTACGATTGCGACCATCGTTGGCCGTATTGCGAAAGCCGAAACCGAAGGCGACGCAGAAGTCGATCCGGAGGCCGTTGAGACCACCGCCCAAGGCGACGAAGACTAAATATTGGCGTTTGCGCGCCCCGGGGGCCGCACCCATGTTTAAGTTTGCAACGAAATGGCTGGCCGCATTCCTTCCGGGAGTGCGGCCAGTTTCTGCCGAGGAGACTCCCATGCTGATCTTGATGGGGCAGGGCAATCCCGAGCCCAAATACCTGGGCAATCGGCACAATCTTGGATTCATGACCCTCGACACCATCGCAGACGATCATGGGTTCGGACCCTGGAAATCAAAGTTCCAGTCGGTTGTTAGCGAAGGATGGATCGAGGGTAGCGCAGGGCGGGTGAAAGCCCTGCTTATGAAGCCGACGACATTCTACAACGAAACCGGCCGCGCCGTTGCTGAGGCGGTCCGCTTTTACAAAGCTTCCGCCGATGATGTCATCGTCTTCCACGATGAGATCGATCTCGCACCCGGGCGCCTTCGGGTCAAAAAAGGGGGCGGGCACTCGGGCAATAACGGTATTCGATCCGTAATGTCCCATCTTGGTCCCGAGATCCGCCGCGTGCGCATGGGCGTTGGACACCCTGGCGATAAATCCAGGGTGATGCCCTACGTCTTGTCAGACTTTCCTAAAGCCGAAACAGTTTGGCGAGATGCACTTCTCGACGCGATTTCTCGGGCTCTGCCTTATCTTGCCCAGGGCGAAGACGAACGGTTTCAGACCGAAGTCATGCGCCTCGCGCCCGCACCAAAAGCGGACCCGCGCCAGCAAGGCTGACGTCTACTCACCCGTATCGTTGACGATGCCGCCGCTCGGCTCGAGTAAGGCGGGATCAAGCAAATCACGCGGGACTGTTCCAGCCGGGCATGTCGCGAAGACAGCGTTGGCAACACCTGGCAGAACGGGTGCCGCGCCTGTAGCCGCCTGCATGTTTCGCCAGATGAACGCCAAGAGAAACAGAACGGCAATCGCTGCGAGCATGGCCCAGATCGCGCCCATTCCGCCGATCTCTTCTTCTTCTGCCGCGGCATAGGACGCTTGTGGCGCGACGCGGTCTGTTTCAGGTGGCGGCGTCGTTTGGATCGGGGTGACGTTGGCGGCGGGTTCGGCGGTTTTTACTTCTACCGGCTCAGGCTTGGCTGGCGGGGGCGGTGCCGGTGCGATCGTTGTGCTCGTAAGGCTTGCGGCGCCGATCGCGCCCGCGGCTGCAGCGCCCACCGCAGTATCCGTTTTCTTTACCCCGACCGGCTGCCCTTTAATGGCCAGGGGGTCGGCTGGATGACGCGTGCGCCATGCGTCCTGAGCGTCCTTGTCTTTCGTCGGGATTAAGAGGAACTCTTTGAGGTCTTTTCGATCCTGCTGATCTTCCAGTTTCTGGATAATCTCAAACCAGCCATCGGTATTCGTCCGGGACGTGAAGCCCTTCAAATCGTGCAGATCGTCAACTTCGTAGGGGTCATATGGCACGACATCGTCCAGGCCAGCCTGAATGAACGGTTGGTCCTTGATCGAGTATCCGGTTCCTGCTGCTGCGCGCACAAAGTCCGATTTCGTGGCATTCTCAGACCAAAGAACCAGCATGGCTTTCGACCGATGCACAGCACGTGCTTCTTTCTCGTCAAACTGGTCGTCAGTTGACTTTGCATCGTACCAAACGCGCATTTTCAGCGCGCGGAGGCGACGCGTAACTAGCTTGGCCATGTCGCGGTCTTCAAGCGCAGCGACCACGAAAACATCGTAACTCATGGCAAAAACCCCTTAATTTCAGATTCGCACCATAGGCAGGTGCGTCCGAAACGCCAACAGATTCAGCGCTGAGGCGAACGAGCACTGGTTTTCCGGCACAAATCGGCTACAGCAGCGGCCTGATCAGGAATTGAAAGGCGCAAACTATGGGCTTCAAATGTGGCATTGTCGGTCTGCCCAACGTGGGAAAGTCCACGCTTTTTAACGCGCTCACACAAACGGCGGCGGCCCAGGCGGCGAACTACCCTTTCTGCACAATTGAGCCCAATGTGGGCGAGGTCGCGGTGCCCGAGCCAAGACTGAAAAAACTCGCGGAGGTCGCGGGATCGAAGGAAATTGTGCCTGCGCGCATGAACTTCGTTGATATTGCAGGCCTCGTCGAAGGGGCATCCAAAGGAGAAGGATTGGGCAACCAGTTCCTGGCCAATATTCGCGAAACAGACGCAATAGCCTACGTTTTGCGCTGTTTTGAAGATGATGACATCACTCACGTTGCCGGGCGCATCGATCCCATCGCGGATCTGGAGACGGTCGAGACCGAACTGATGCTTGCTGATCTGGAGAGCCTTGAAAAGCGGAAGTCCAATCTGGTGAAAAAGGCCAATTCCGGCGACAAAGATGCCAAGGCTCAGATTTCGCTGATTGATCTTGCCCTGGATCAACTGAACTCCGGAAAACCCGCGCGGTATGCCGAGGTTGATGCCGATGATCTGAAAGCCTGGAAGATGCTGCAATTGCTGACAGCAAAGCCGGTGCTCTACATCGCCAATGTTGATGAAGGCGCAGCGGGCACCGGAAACGACCATTCGGAAAAAGTTGTCGCCCATGCCAAAGCCGAAAATGCCACTTGCGTGGTGATTTCGGCTCAGATTGAGAGTGAATTGGCTCTGCTTGAGGATGAGGAGCGGGAGGAATATCTGGATGAGCTGGGGCTTGAGGAGCCGGGGCTGAACCGCCTCATCCACTCCGGCTATGATCTGCTTGATCTCCAGACCTACTTCACGGCCGGTCCAAAAGAGTCACGCGCCTGGACGGTCAAAAAAGGTGCGACAGCCCCGCAGGCGGCAGGCGTAATTCATGGTGACTTCGAAAAAGGGTTCATCCGCGCAGAGACCATTACGTTCGATGACTACGTCGCCCATGGCGGTGAGAGTGGGGCAAAAGAGGCGGGCAAGATGCGCGCGGAAGGCAAGGAATACATCGTTCAGGATGGCGATGTGATGTTGTTCCGGTTTAACGTCTAACCCATCACTCAGCTACAAGCGGAGCGGCGTCATCGACGAGAAATCCGCCTGACTGACGCGCCCACAGGCTGGCATAGAGCCCGCCAGCGGCAACAAGGTCATCGTGGCAACCCATCTCAACGATCCGCCCCTGGTCGAGAACGATCAGCCTATCCATGGCGGCAATCGTGGAGAGTCGATGCGCGATCGCAATCACCGTCTTCCCTTCCATGAGTTGAAAGAGATTGTCCTGAATTGCAGCTTCGACTTCTGAATCGAGCGCTGAGGTTGCCTCGTCCAACACCAGGATGGGAGCGTTTTTCAGGAACAGGCGGGCAATGGCAAGGCGCTGGCGTTGACCCCCTGAGAGTTTCACGCCGCGCTCGCCGACCTGGGCGTCGAGGCCTTTTCGGTTTTTCTGATCTTCTAGATCATGAATAAACCCATCTGCGTTTGCGCGCTTGGCGGCTTCGAGAATGTCGGCGTCGCTCGCGCCGGGTCGCCCATAGGCAATGTTGTCCCGAATTGAGCGATGCAGCAGGCTCGTGTCTTGGGTGACCACACCGATCTGCGCCCGCAAGCTGTCTTGCGTCACAGTGCTGATGTTCTGCCCATCGATGCGAATGTGTCCGCATTCCAGATCGTAGAAGCGAAGCAGCAGATTGCACAGCGTGGTTTTGCCTGCGCCGGAACGGCCAACCAGACCGATGCGCTCTCCTGGCTGGACGGTGAGACAGAGGTCGTCGATGACGCTTTTGTCGGCGCCGTAGTTGAATTTAACGTCCTCAAAGTCAATGGCGCCTTCGCAAACACGTAGCTGGCTGGCGTTGGGCGCGTCTTGCACCGCTATGGCCTTGGTCAACATCGCCTTGCCATCGAACACAGTGCCAATGTTCTCAAAAAGGGCGGCAACTTCCCACATGATCCACTGCGACATGCCCGACATGCGCAGGCAAAGCGCGATGGCTACGGCTATGGCACCGAGCGATACCGCGCTTCCCTGCCAAAGCCAGATTGAAAGCGCCGCGATGGAGAAAACCAACGCAGCGTTGAGCGTATAAATCGCGACATAAAACCAGGTCACGAGCCGCATTTGAGGATACACCGTGCCGAGGAAATCCTGCATGCTGTCTCGGGCATAGGTCGCCTCACCGCCGCCATGGGCGAACAATTTGACGGTGTTGATGTTGGTATAGCTATCGACGATTCGTCCGGTCATAACGGAGCGCGCATCGGACTGTTTTTCAGAGATGTCAGCAAGGCGCGGAACGAAATACCAAATCAGGCCCGCATAGGCGGCGAACCAGACGCCGAGGGGAACTAGAAAGCGCAGATCCGCAGTTCCCACCAAGGCGAGAATGGCGCCGAAATAGACCACCACATAGGCGAAGATATCCAGAATCTTGTTGGCAACTTCTCGAACAGCCAAAGCTGTTTGCATCACTTTGGTTGCAACGCGGCCAGCGAACTCGTCGGCAAAGAACGCCATGGACTGGTTCAGCAACTGTCGATGCATGCGCCAGCGTGCGCTCATCGGTAAATTTGCAGCGATGACCTGGTGGGGCGCGACGGACGACCCAAGGGCGATTAGTGGCATGCCAACAAGGACGAAGAGGCCCATCGCTATGAGTTCGATCCGGTTGTCTGACAGGAAGGTTTCCGGATCGGCTGCTTCCAGCCTGTCGACCAGCGCCCCCATGAAGCCGAACAGGGCAACTTCGGCGATGGCAAGTAAGGCTGAAAGCGCCGTCATGGCTGCCAGCCACCCCCGGCTGTCTTTCAGGTAATACCAGCAAAACGCCCAGAACCCTTCTGGCGGCGGTCCCTGACGATTCTCCGGGAAGGGATTTAGCCTGCTTTCAAAAAATCCGAGCATGGGCTGCATATGCGCCTTGCGCAGCCGAGCAGCAATCTCGCATGCGTGACAATCTTGTCTCTGTGGCTAAGCTAGAAGGAAATCAAGGTGGAACAGATGACTGAAACCCATCCTCTACGCTCGGTAAAAGGACTCCGTGCACTCATTACCGGAGCGGCAAGCGGAATGGGCGCGGCGACCGCAGAGCTGTTTGCCCGGGAAGGCGCTCACGTGGCGGCCACGGATCTGGACCCTGCGAAAACCGGGGGTTTCGTCGACCAGTTGCGGCGATCTGGCCTCCACACCATCCATGCCTATGCGATGGACGTTACCGATCCGGAGGCTATCGAGCACACTGTTGAACAGGTCGCAGATGAGTTCGGTGGCATCGATATTGTGGTGAACAATGCGGGGATTGTTCGGCCGGGCCCGGTCGACAACAGCGAGGTGTATGAAGCGAGCTGGACGCAAACCATCGATGTCATGTTGACGGCCCACCAGCGTGTTGTTCGCGCGTCGTTGCCCCACCTGCGCAAATCCGAGTTTCCTCGTATTGTGAATATTGCGTCGAGCGAAGGGCTTGGCGCCACGGTGAACAACAGCGCCTACGTAGCGGCCAAACACGGCGTTATAGGGCTCACGCGTGGTTTGGCCGTCGACCTCGGCAAAGAAGGAATTACGGTCAACTGCGTTTGCCCGGGGCCGATCAACACCAACATGACGGCAGGCATTCCCGACGAGGATAAAGCCACATATGCGCGTCGGCGCACGGCTCTTCGGCGCTATGGCGAGCCTGAAGAAGTGGCGCATATGACGCTGTCTCTCTGCCTTCCGGCGGCAAGCTTTGTGACGGGTGCTGTGCTGGCTGTGGATGGTGGTTTGACCATACGAAATGCGTGAGATGGGGATGACGAATTCTAAGATGATCCGCTCGATGAAGACGTTTGGGCTGGCGTGCGTCGCCGTCACTTTGGCCGCGTGTGGGGGCTCTCAAGACAACGCGCCTCGAAGTCTTCCACCGGCATATGTGGATGCCCTGGAAAGTACTCCCATCCTGGCGACGCAAGGCTCGTCCCAAGACCTGTCGGAGATTAACGAAGCGATAGCTCCGTTTGGTCTCGCGCTATCTGCTGACAATTTGGACCAAACCGATACCGGCGCCATGCGCCTGACCAACGCCGTTCTCGGCCTGGCCGACGGTGATGGCATAACGCTCCGGGCCGCAGAGCTTCGCCTGTGGGATGCCGATTTCGATCTTCTGGCCGCATATCTCTCCGGCGAAGCGACGGACAGATCGGGGACAGTGATCGCACGATTGGAGGCAGACGGCCTGGCGGTTGAAGGTCTGGAACGTCTCTATGATCCAATGTTCGAGGAAATGAACTCGAGGCTCGAGAACATGCAACCGGAGACGGGGTCCGACCTTCCGCCCCAAGACTTTTCAATCGAGTCCTACGTTTTGGAAGCCGACGCGTTTGTGTTGTCCGGTTTTGAAATTCACACGCTCGAAACCCTCGGCCAAGTTTCAGAAGAGTTGGATGAAGGCGCAACGGCGCTGCGACACGCCGCAGCTTGGGCGAGAACGCTGTCGCTGGATGTGATCGCATTGACCGGAGCCACAACCAGTTTCGAAATGAGCCAGTTCGGCGAGACGTCACAGTTTTCCTACAATGCCGAATTCATCGGCTATCGCGGTTTGAACCGAGGCGACCTGGCAGCGGCAGATACGCTGGGTGTCACGGGTGTGTTTGACTTTCAGTTTCCAGACTTTGCCCAGTCTTTTGAGACGCCAGGCAGCGTTCCCGTGATGATGTCGTTTCCAGCGGAGTTTAACGGCGCAAGCAGCACGGTTCGTGATCTTCGCCTCTCGCGGGTCTTGGAGGCCATTGTGGACGGAGAGCTATTCCCCCACACGGAGACGGACGCGGTCAGTTTCGGACTCTGGCAAGTCGAAGACATGAATTATACACTGGACGGGGCGACCTTCCTGGAACTCACGTCCATGGACGTCGACATGACTGAGGGTCACTGGATATTCCCGAAAATGGCGCGCCTCGATATCGACGGGCTGGTGTACGACTATGCCGCCTACGCACCATTGTTCATGGATGCGATTCCAATCGACGATCCGGCCTGGGAAGGGGTGCCCGAGCAGATACTGGAAATTCTCGAGCGCTACAATTTACTCGGCCCAAAGGCGGACTTCGACGCAGTATGGAACTGGTCGCCGGAAGCTGGCGATATCAGCCTCACATTCGAACAGGACACTGAAGGCTTTGGGGTCTTTTCGTTCGACGCGAGCGGCGCGATCCCGGCATACTCTGACTGGGCGCCCAAACTGCCGACCGATGGAAGTGAATTGGACGATGCGGCGCAGGACGAGCTGACCCGACTATTTGAAGACGAGGCGGTCTTTGAAGGGTTGCGGATGACCCTTCGCGATGAAGGCGGGCTGGATCGATACTTCGGAGCGACGGTGGAAGTTGCGCAGGTCCTGCCCGAAGACATCCCCCAGGTTGCGGCTTTCAGGACCTATGATGAGGAGACCCTGCGCTCGATGCTCGGTGGGTTCCTGCTTATGGGGGCGGGTCAAGCCAACAGGGAAGTGCCGGGTTTCAGCGCATGGGCACAGGCCTTTGCAGACTTCATCAAGGAAGGTGGGACGCTGTCGATGGCGTTTGAGCCGGAAACGCCACTCACTGGCCTGCGAATGGCAGAGATCGACGCAGAGTATGGAGCCGATCCACCGCCGGAGGTTATCATTGAAGCCTTGGGAATCCGCGTCGAGCACACCGCCAATGACTGATCCATTGGATTTCACCGGCAAGCGTGCACTCATCGTTGGGGGCTCGTCGGGTATCGGCAATGGAATTGCGCGCGCATTCTATCGCGCTGGGGCCGAGGTCCATATTTGGGGAACGCGTCCAAGTGCGGCAGACTATCGCCCCGAAGATGGCGGCGACCTGACCGATCTACATTACTCCCAAATGGATGTGAGCGATACCGGGGCGCTTGCCGACCATACGCCCGCCTTCGACGCGCTGGATGTCCTCGTGTGTTGTCAGGGCACTGTGCGGTATGGCCGCGAGGAGTTTGAGCGTCCTGGATGGGACGCTGTCATGGATGTGAACATCAATTCCGTCATGGATTGCGCACGCGCATTCCAGCCCCACCTCAAGGCGGTGGGCGGCAGCTTCATCATCGTTTCCTCGGTTGCGGGCTTCAACGCGGCGATGGGGAATCCAGCTTACGCTGCGAGCAAACATGCTGCTGTTGGGCTCACAAAGACACTCGGCGCCGCCTGGGCGAATGAAGGCATTCGCGTAAACGGCATCGCGCCGGGTCTTGTAGATACCAAGCTCACCAGAGTGACCACACAGAACCCAAAGCGTCTCGACGGCGCCCTTCGCGCCATCCCGCAGGGACGATTGGGCCTGCCGGAGGACATGGCCGGCGCCGCTCTTTTCCTCGCCTCTCCTTTGGCGGCCTATGTCTGCGGCCAGACCTTGATCGTGGACGGCGGGCTGAGCCTGCAATAGATACGGCAGCCATGGCCGACGACCTTCTTCAATCCCAGACGAGCGATATCCCCGAAGGCTATCAGGTTTTGCCCTGGCACCGGGGGTTTGGCCGTATGGTGGGCCCGCTCTATGAGCGCCTAGAGCCTGGCGGCGGATACACCCGTGCCTTCCGCGTGGAGGAGCACCATACCAATGGCATGTCCAATGCCCATGGCGGCATGCTCATGACGTTCGCCGATACGGCCTGGGGGCATGTGGTGGACGCCGGAGATGACCATTGGTGGGTGACGGTGCGCCTCGTTTGCGACTTTCTTTCGAGCGCCGCCTTGGGGGAATGGGTCGAGGCCACGGGTGAGATAGTAGGCCGGCAAGGCGATCTCTACACGGTGCGCGGGCGCACTTGGTGCGGTGATAGGCTCATCATGACCGGGACAGGCACGTTCAAGATCCTGCCAAGAAAAGACTAGACCACCTTGTGCCGCACGAGGCTGTCGGCGGCGGCAAGAATCGCTTCACGAGCAGACAGCGGGCTCCAGCCAAGTTCAGTTCGGGCCCGTTCGCTCGACACGATGCGTTCCTTTCCAAGTTCAGAGAGGATCTGCTTCACCGGCGGATTGATCGGCGCCATGAACTTCAAAAGCCAGTCAGGCATCTCACCGGTAGGTATCTTCTTGGGGTGGTTCGGATAGGCATCGCGAAGCAACCGCGCCACATCCTTGAACCACATGAAATCATCCGTGACGGCGTAGCGTTTTCCGATAGCGGTATCATTCTCCATCGCCAGAACATGCGCTTCGGCAACGTCTCGTACGTCGACAATCTGAAAGCCCACCCGCGGCACAGCGGGCAGTTTGCCCTGCATCAATTGGGTAACGATCTGGAGCGATGCGGAAAAATCGCCGCCCATGACCGGTCCGAGCACCGCAGACGGATTGATGGTTGTGAGCTGAAGACCCGCACCATCACCGTTGACATACTCCCAGGCAGCTTTCTCAGCGATGGTCTTTGAGCGTGTATACGCCGTATTGTCCTTGATATTGTCGGGATTGGACCAGTGCTCTTCGGTCATCTTTTCGGGCCGCTCGTCACCCCAGCCATAGGCGATCGCGGCCACCGAACTGGTCATGACCACCCGGTTTACACTGGCTTCTTTGGCGGCCTTGAGCAGTCTAAGGGCGCCGTCTCGGGCGGGCCGGATCAACTCATCGGCGTCGCGCGGCAGGTTTTCTGGAATGGGCGATGCCACATGGAGAATCGCGTCTATGCCGTCTACAGCGTCCTCCCAGCCTGCGTCTTTGCTGAGGTCTGCGGCCACCAGGGGGATCTCGACAGCCTTCTCCATATAGTCGCTGAGAAGCGTATTGAGAGCGCCGGCTCTGGACGTGGACCGGGCTGTGCCGCGCACGGTATGTCCCCGCTCGAGCAGCTTCACGATGCAATGGGATGCGATGAAACCCGTCGCGCCGGTCACCAGGACATTCGCCATGTGTTGTTCTCCCGTTTCGCGAGAGTTTAAGCGCGCGTTGATGGGTTTGGATAGTTGTTCCTTTTCATCCGCGCCTCGCGAAGGGTTATGTATATCGTGGCGACGACGATGATCGCTGCGCCAATCCAAACATACTGGCCGGGTACCAGCTTGAAGAGCAGGAAGTCCGCCGCCGCGGCCATGGGCAAACGCAAATAGTCCATGGGGCTGAGGAAGCTCGCATCGCCCATGCCCATGGCAGTGATGTAGGCATATTGCGCCACCAGGCCGGTGATCGACATGGTTATGATCATCAACCAGCCCACCAGGCTGGGCGGGCTCCAGAACCAGATCAGCCCCGGCAGAAGGATTATGGTGGACAAAAGGTTGGCCCAGGTCAGCAATTGGGCGGCTGTGTGCGTGGCTGAAAGGGACTTCACCAGGACAATTGCGCCAGCAAAGAAAAACGCGCTTGCCAGCGCCAGCAAGGCTGCAAGGTCAAGGGGCGGACCAGCGCCTTCCGGTAACCAGAAGAAGACGACCCCCGGCACAGCCATGACCAGAACGCCCAGAAAGCCTACACCTACGGCACCGAGCCGGTGCGGACCCACTGCTTCATTCAATAAGACCGCGGCCAACAGAGTCACAAACAGCGGACGGGAAAAGCTGAGGGCGTTGAACTGGGACAGAGGCAGCGTGAAAAAGTCTGAAACAGCCAGAAGGCTGAGGATAAAACCCAAAGTACCAAACATTGAGCGCGTCAGGATAAGCCCGAGCTTTTCGGTTTTCAGGAAGGCTGGCCCGTGACGCAGTATCAGCGGCGCTGTGATCGCGAATCCAATCGCGGCTCTAAAGAATGCCAGCACGACGGGATGGATCTCGCTTGACGCCTGCTTGGCCATGATCAGGTAAATTGTGAAGCCGATGCCAGACCCAATCATCCAAACCGCGCCCGTGAGATTGCGCGCGGCACGGGGCGTGCTAGGGCTGGTCGAAACTGAGGATTCGGTCATGGCGACCTCCACCTTTACGCGCGACGAGATCGACACGATAGACCGGCTTTGGCGTGCCGTGGCGGAAGATCATGTATGGACGGGTTGGGCGGCTGCCGGAGATGCGCCGGAAGAAGTGTTGATCTACCGCACGAAAGCCCATTGGCGCCGATTCCCGCTGCGAAAAACCGACGACGGCTACGCGCTCTTTATCGAAACGGGCCGCAAAGTTGCCGAAGCGGATACTTTGGAAGCACTCCTCGAAAAGGTAGAGGCAATCCCGGGACTGAGGCTTGTGGGGGACGCGCCGTAGCCACCCCCCATTAGCATGGTCATTTGGAATGAAGTCGCACTACGGGGTGACGTTCACGCTGAAGCAACCGCGTGTCAGGCGACGGTTGAATGTGTTCGGCTCTTCAACGAGGTTGCCTCCCCTTTGAACAAGCTGAAGTTCGTCGGCGAGTTCGATGAAAACGCTAACGCAGAACTCTGCGGGTTCATCGATCGGGAATCGCTTTTCGGCTGACATTGCCCGTATGTAGTTCCCGATGTTCAGGCAACGATTGGGATAGGCGCCATACTGCCGAGCCTCACGAGGATTGCGGATTTTAAAATCGCAATCGTCTTGCGCGTAGAGATCATATCTCTGCTGGTCCCACCCGCGCGTATTCGCATTAAAGTTGTGGAATGCCCCGTCGACCTTGTAGTCCCGGGTGCTCCCCGAAATTTCTTCGGGGCGCATCCAGTCCAGCCGCATATAGTATTGCTGTTTGTCGCGTAGTGAGTTCGCAACTCGTCCAAGGCTTGCGTAATCCGCGAGGGTTTGCGCGAAATAGCAACGCACATGTATGTCGTCGCCCTCGTCGAATAGGGTTGAAATTTGACGGTATCCAGGTGCGGTCTCCTGTCCTTTCGGCAGTTGCCCGGTGGAAAAGATGCAGTTTCCTGCGCCGTAGCTGTCGATCTGGCGGAATGCGCTTTGCGCTTCGGCAGGTGCCCAGACCCAGGCAGTTAGCGCGGTGGCGAAAACGAGTAATAGGCTCTTCATTTCAATGTTCCCCTTCAATGGGCCAAAGGATCACGTGCGGGCGCACGCCTTCCCCGGTAGCTGAAATGAAGGCCGAGATGGTATCCCTCTGAAGCGGGGTGCCCCCCGGAAACGAGGGACTACTCGGTCTTGCCGGTCAGGTCGCGGTAATGGGTCCAAACCATCCGCTCTGACGTGATGAACCGCCAGTCCCAGTCGGCATCATAATCAGCCAGTGGCGCGGCGGCCTGGATGTCTTCCAACGTCATGCCTTCATCAAGCAAAGCGGAGATGCGGCGTCGACCTTCGGCAAGCATTTCAATTGACGCTTCAAGATCGGCCTTGGTGCTCATCGGACCGTGTCCTGCGATGATTTTCGTATCTTCGTTGGCGAGATTTGCGATCGACTCCATGGCCCACATCATGCCCTTCACCGAACCGCCATTGTCCAGGTCGATGTAGGGGTAGACGCCTGAGAAGAGCAGATCGCCAGCGTGGATGACGTTGGCATTCTCAAAAAAGACCCAGATATCCCCGCCTGTGTGTGCGTTGGGCTCATGGAAAAAGTGCACGGTTTCACCGTTCATGTGGATCTTGGTCTGGTCCATCAGGTCTATTGCGGGGAGGAACGCCCCGCTCAGCGGCTCTGGCGTGCGCCCCGTAAGCTGACTTGTGACAGGGTTTTCCAGAGCCGGGCGGACCGATGGATGCGCCAGAACGACAGCCCCTTTCTCGGCAAAGTACGCATTTCCAAGCACATGGTCGCCATGCAGATGCGTGTTCACGACGATGTCGACGTTTCGACTGGACACTTCTCGCTGGGCTTCGTCCAGGGCGGGCGCGAGCGGTGCCATTTGGGTGTCAATCATCAGAACGCCGTCTTCGCCGATCAGCGCGCCGACATTGCCCGCTCGATTTGTGATGAGCGCGTGGACGCCTCCGCCGAGGTCGATTGTTTCTACCTCCGCGCTGGGAAGGTCTTGCGCCTCGGCGGTGAAGACGAATGCAGGTCCGAAGAGGATAATTGCTGCGAGGACGACAAGGCGCATGATTTGAACTCCAACCGTTGGGATGGCGATAGCTAACGGGTGGGCCAAGTTGAGCAAGTCACATCGCTGTGTTTATCTAAGCATATTTACGGACTGACGCGGCAGTTCCGCGGTCGCAGACTTGCCTTCAACAAATCTCAAGGAGGCACCGCATGTCCCATACGCCCCACGAATTGGCCGAAGAGTTTCCCGATATGGTGGACAAGATCCACACACTGAAAACTTCAGACGCTCATTTCGCGCGCCTCTCTGATCAGTACCATGAAGTGAACCGCGCGATTCACCGCGCGGAAACAAAAGTCGAGCCCGTATCCGAGAGCGAAGAAGAGTCTCTGCGTAAGACGCGGATGATGCTCAAAGACAAGCTTTACGGAATGCTCAAGGCCGTTGGCTGAGGGGACGCATCGACCCGCTCTACAATCACCTCAACGATACCTTCTGTGCGCCGCAGGGCTTCCAATTCGGCGTCCAGGCGCGCTGCATTGATTTCCCGAGTCGTCCGCACGACAGCGCCAGTGGCGTCAGCCGTGAGAATGATAAGACGAAGGGTTCGCTCGGTACCATCCAGCGCGCCATCGGCGGCCCAGACCGTGAATTCGCCGACCTTGTAAGCGCCATACCCCGTATAGTAGACGCCTTTCCCGGCCAGTTTTACGCCTTCATAGGCGGCCTTGGCAGGAGCTGTAACGATGCACGCCGACAGGAAGATGAGCGGAAATAGCAGAGAAAGTACGCGGGCCATGGGTGCTTCCCTAGCGTAGTCTCATCGCTTGAGAAAAGCGCTCAGCGCACATCGCGATAGCGTTTCGCCAGCTTGTCCGGCGGGGTTCCGAGCCCCCACAGGACCCCGATCTCCAGATATTTCAGATTCGCCCCAAGGCCTCCCCACGCCGAAACCCGGCGATCAGATGAGTAAATGAGGCGATGTATCTGGCGCACGCGACCTCGCTTGGCCCGCACCATACGCAAGAGGAAGTCTGCCTCTTCCATGATGGACTGGGTGTCGTCGTAGCCTCCGATGGCATGGAAGTCTTCGGATCTGCAGAATATGGCTTGGTCACCAAATAGAAGCCGGGCGCCCTTCCAGAAGGAAATAGGCCTGAAAAGGGCGGGCGCGTAATAGGTTTTCAGGTAGTTGTGGGCACTTGTGACCCAGCGCGTCCTGTCCGGTCCGCGCATAATGGAAACAAAACCGCCGCACGCCGTCTCTTGTCGTTCGAGCGTGGCCTGGATGGTCTTTGCCAAATCGCGAGGCGCTGGCGTGTCTGCGTGAAGGAAGCAGAGATGATCCCCGCGTGCAGCTTTGGCGCCGGCATTCATTTGGGCTGCGCGGCCGCGGCGCACATTCTCCAGCACCACTATGCCTGCTTCTCGGGCCAAGGCCACAGTCTCGTCGGTGCTCCCACCATCGGCAACAACAACGTCCAACGCTGGTGGGTCCATCGCCGCAATCGACGCGAGCATTTCTGGAAGTGCCTTGGCTTCATTCAGCGTCGGCACAACAATGGAGAGGGTCGGCGCGGACATAAGGCAAGCCTTTTGGGATTATCCGCCGAGAGGTATGGTCCAATGGCTCTGAGATAAACCGCTTTGGATCAATTCTCCGACAACAGGCCCTCAAAATAGGCAATCGTTGATTCGAGCCCTTCGCGCCGGGAAACTTTAGGCTCCCAATTGAGTTCCTTGCGCGCCAGGGAGATATCCGGTTGTCGCTGTTTAGGGTCGTCACTGGGTAGCGGTTTGTACTCAATGCGAGACTTGCCACCAACGATGTCGACGATTTCCTCTGCAAGCGCCTTGATCGTCATTTCTACCGGGTTGCCCAGATTCACCGGGCCGGTGAACCCGTCGCGGCTATCCATGAGCGCGATGAGGCCCGCGACCAGATCATCGACATAGCAAAAGCTGCGGGTTTGGCTGCCATCACCATAAAGCGTGATTGGCTCACCCTGGAGCGCCTGAAGAATGAAGTTGGAGACAACACGCCCATCATTCACATGCATGCGCGGTCCGAATGTATTGAAAATCCGGGCGACTTTGATGTCGAGTCCGTGCTGGCGATTATAGTCAAAGAACAGCGTCTCAGCAGCGCGCTTGCCCTCATCATAGCAACTGCGCACGCCAATCGGATTCACATTGCCCCAATAGCCCTCTGTTTGAGGATGAACTTCCGGGTCGCCATAAACTTCGCTGGTCGAAGCCTGGAGAATTCTGGCGCCAAGGCGCTTGGCCAACCCCAACATATTGATTGAGCCATGCACGGACGTCTTCAGAGTTTGCACCGGATCGCGCTGGTAGTGGATCGGGGCGGCGGGACACGCCAGATGGAAGATCTCATCGCATTCGACGTAGAGCGGAAACGTGACGTCGTGGCGGATCAGCTCAAACTTTGGATTGTAGAGCAGGTGGGCCACATTCGATTTCTGACCGGTATAGAAATTATCGACGCAAAGGACCTCGTCGCCGCGATTGATAAGCGAATCAATGAGGTGTGAGCCCAAAAACCCGGCGCCGCCCGTCACGATGATGCGTTTCTGCGATCTGATCATAGCTGTTGTTTTCCACGGGGCGTGGTTTGCAGCAAGTCCTACATCTATTCCGAGAGTGTCGCGGCAGCTACCGATGTTCGAATTATGTTCCAAGCAAACACTGGTGTCGACGGGGCGGCGTTAATGAGTCATTAACAGCTTTTCCACTGGAAAATTCCGCGCTCGGACGAATTATCGTGTTGACGTCTGATTAACCAATCGACCACTATATGTTGTGGCTAGGGGCTGGGTTAACACTGCATATGGCAGTTTTGGCGCTGCATCCTATATGGATAGTTCAGGATTGAGGTAACAGGCGATGTCCGCGAATAAAGCAGCAATGGCGGTGGAAAGCACCCGTGTCCGGCGTGGGAAACCCAAACGGGCGGAAACGCCCGAGCTTTCCGTCGTGGATACAATTACGGTGCAAACCGATTCGTCGCGCGACGCGAACCTCACCGAGTTTGGAAAAGTCACCCTGATCGACCGCTACCTGCTCCCCGGCGAGAGCTTTCAGGACATGTTCGCACGCGTCGCGAAGGCCTATGCCGACGATCAGGACCACGCCCAACGCCTTTACGACTATATGTCGAAACTCTGGTTCATGCCCGCGACACCGGTCTTGTCGAACGGTGGCGCCGATCGCGGTTTGCCGATTTCCTGTTTCCTCAACCAGGTGGGCGACTCGCTCGACGACATCGTTGAAACCTGGAACGAAAATGTCTGGCTTGCCTCCAATGGTGGCGGCATCGGCACCTATTGGGGCAATGTGCGCTCGATCGGCGAGAAGGTGGGCCAGAACGGTCAGACCTCCGGCATTATTCCGTTTATCCGGGTTATGGATAGCCTGACGCTTGCGATTAGTCAGGGCTCGCTTCGCCGCGGGTCGGCGGCTTGTTATCTCGACATTCACCACCCGGAAATCGAAGAATTCCTCGAGATCCGCAAAGCTTCTGGCGACTTCAACCGCAAGTCCCTGAACCTTCACCATGGTATCAACATCACAGACGATTTCATGGAAGCGGTGCGTGCTGATGAAGAGTATGGTCTGCGTTCGCCAAAGACCGGCGAAGTTATGCGCAAGGTAAATGCCCGTAAGCTCTGGCAGAAAATCCTGGAACTGCGCATCCAGACCGGAGAGCCCTATCTGTTGTTCACAGATACCGTGAACAATGCGATGCCTGCGCACCAGCGCGAGCTGGGCCTGAAGGTGACTCAGTCTAATCTTTGCTCCGAAATCACTCTGCCGACAGGTCTTGATAATCAGGGCCATGACCGCACGGCGGTTTGCTGTTTGTCTTCTCTGAACGCGGAGAAATTCCTCGAGTGGAAAGGTGATGAGCAGTTCCTGGAGGATATTTTCCGTTTTCTGGATAACGTCCTGACCGACTTTATCGATCGCGCACCCACAGAGATGGACCGGGCAAAGTACTCCGCCCAGCGTGAGCGGTCAGTTGGTTTGGGCCTGATGGGTTTCCACAGCTTCCTTCAAGCACAAGGCGCACCGTTAGAGAGCGCTGCGGCAAAGGCTTGGAACAATGCGATGTTCAAACATATCCGCAAAGGCGCGGACGCAGCTTCTGTGAAGCTTGCGAAAGAGCGTGGGCCGTGTGGTGATGCCGCAGATGCGGGGATGATGGCCCGGTTCTCGCACAAGATGGCGGTCGCGCCGACGGCATCAATTTCCATCATTTGCGGTGGGACATCCGCAGGCATTGAGCCAATCCCGGCCAATATCTACACCCATAAGACACTATCGGGCAGCTTCACGGTGAAAAACCGCCAGCTCGAAGCCCTGCTGGAGGAGAAGGGTCAGAATACCGACGCGGTCTGGACCTCGATCCTCGAGCATGAGGGATCTGTCCAACACCTTGAGTGCCTCGACGAGCACGAGAAGGCGACGTTCCGCACGGCCTTCGAGATCGACCAGCGGTGGATCATCGAGCTTGCGGCCGACCGCACGCCCTATATCTGCCAGTCCCAGTCACTCAACCTCTTCCTGCCGGGGGATATCTCCAAGTGGGATCTGCATATGCTGCACTGGACTGCCTGGGAGAAGGGGCTGAAGTCGCTTTATTACTGTCGCTCCAAATCCGTCCAGCGTGCCGCTTTTGCCGGATCGGAGAAGACCGAAACCCAGGAAATGGAGACACCGGAAACCGATTATGAAGAGTGTTTGGCCTGCCAATAATTTTGGTTGCGCCGTGACCACACTGCCACTTCGGATTTCCGATTATTAACAACGAGGCGGCGCGGGTAACCGCGCCGCTTTTGAATTTATTGCTTATAATTCAGAAGATGTTCACGGTCACTTCGCATAAATGTTGCAGGGCGGCGTATTAACTTCGGCCTGTGAAAAAGAGTTTCGGGAACCCGATCACTTTATGGTACGTTAAACGAGGACTGCTGCACTAGGGGAAGTAGAGCAGGAGCAGTCCAGATGAAACGGATGGGGCGCTACATGTTGTTTGCGACTTCCAGTTTAGCCGCCATTGCCTGCCAGGGCTGTGTCGGCACCATGGTTCAGGATGCGCCGGCTGATGTGCCGCTGCAGACCTATGCCCAAACCGTTCCGATCAGTGATGGATTGCGCCTCGCGACAGACGGCGCCTTCGCTGACGATATCCAGATTGCAGCTCCCATCCGCGCGACATCTCAAACCCTGTTTCTCGGACCTGAGCGCACCGGACCAACACTGGCGACAACTGTTACGCTCCTCAATGAGGAAATCATCACGGGACCATGGGTCAGTGATGCCTATAGCGTGAAAGACGCCAAAGCGGTGCTTTCTGGCGTCGAGTGGTCGGGCAACGAAGCCGTTCAGACGTTCCAGGGGTCCCTCAACGCTGCCCGGCTGTTACAGCCTGTCGTCGCTGACCGCAGCTTCAACGCCGAGTTCGCATTTGGCGCCACGCGCGAAGAAACGGGTCTGGCTTTCGATCTCAATCTCGTGCCCAGCGTGTCTTACGAGGAAGAAGGCGAGTTCGAAACCCGGCGCGTGGGTGCGGAAATTCGTCTTGGTCGAGACTTTGACCAGCGGGGAACAAGTGCTGTTGCCGACAGTTGGTATGTATTTGCCGGAACGGAGGGCGAGGCCCTCGTGTGGGAAGCAGGTGAATACGGACTGTCCAATATGGGCGGCGCCATGGCGCTGCGTGACCAGGTAACGGTTGGTGATCTCCAGGCCGGCGTTTCCATCCAGCGGGGCTATGGACAATTGTCGTTGAGCTATATCCGGCGCGAGGTTGAGTGGCGTGACCGCAGCGGTGGCGCATCCACGAATGAGGATTTCGCCGGTGTGAGCTTCACGTTGAAGCGCTAGAAGCTCTCTGGAAAATGCGAAAAAGGGCGCCGAAGAGGCGCCCTTTCTGTATCTGCTCAAGTGTCCAGATCAGACCGATGCCAATGCCTGATCCAGATCGGCAATGATGTCATCTGCATCTTCAATGCCCACCGACAGTCTGACTGTGTCCGGCCCAGCGCCTGCGGCGATTTTCTGCTCATCAGACAATTGGCTGTGGGTGGTCGACGCAGGATGAATGATCAGGGACCGCGTATCGCCGATATTTGCCAGATGGCTGAACAGTTTCACGCCCGCAACAACGCCAACGCCGGCGGCATGGCCACCCTTGAGGCCGAAGGTGAACACGGCGCCGCCTTGACCGCCGAAATAGCGCTTTGCCCGCTCATGGTGGGGATCATCATCCAGACCCGCATACCGAACCCATGCCACTTTCTCGTGGGACTTGAGGTATTGAGCAACTTTCAGCGCGTTTTCGCAGTGTTTGGCCATGCGAAGCGGAAGGGTTTCGCACCCGGTCATGATCAAAAAGGCGTTGAATGGTGAGAGCGCTGGTCCGAGATCACGCAAGCTGAACGCCTTCGTCGCGATGGCGAACGCGATGTTCACGTTCGATCCGTCCGGTCCCATTGGCAACGCCGCAAATGTCTCGCCCAACACAAGATCATTGTAGAAGCTCAGAGGCTTGGTCAGCGTCGGGAATTTGTCGGCATGTGCGGTCCAATCGAAGTTGCCACCATCAATGACGATTCCGCCGATCGAGTTGCCATGGCCTCCGATGAACTTTGTCAGCGACTCCACAACAATGTTCGCCCCGTGCTCGATTGGGCGGCAAAGCGCCGGCGAAGCCATGGTATTGTCCACGATATACGGCACACCGTGACGGGCAGCGATGGCGGCGATTGCGGCCATATCGGTGACGAGGCCGCCCGGATTGGCGAGGCTTTCCGTAAATACAGCACGGACATCCGGGCCCATGGCGCGCTCAAAGCTCTCCGGGTCATCGATGTCTGCCCATTCAACGCCCCAGCCGAACTTGGCGAAACCGTGTGCAAATTGGTTGAGAGAGCCGCCATAGAGCTGTTTTGCGGCGACGACCTTCGTCCCGGGCTCCATCAACACGTGCAGCGCGAGCAACTGAGCAGCATGTCCTGAGGCCACCGAAACCCCCATGGTCCCGCCTTCCAGATCAGCGATTCTGGCTTCAAGCGCGCTTGTTGTGGGGTTGCCGATCCGGGAATAGATGTCGCCGAATTCCTGCAACGCAAACAGCCTTGCAGCGTGATCTGCATCCTTGAAGACGAAGGACGTCGTCTGGTGGATGGGTTGGGCTCGCGAGCCCGAAACGGGGTCAGGGGCTGCACCAGCATGGATCGCGCGCGTTGAAAAACCACTCATCGAAGTCTCCCTCCAACTTGATTTGGATAATAGCACCGAGTTTGCCGCCCGCATCTCGCCTTGGCGAGTCTTGCGTGCTCAAGCTACAGACTAGATAACCTCACGATACAAAACTGGGTATGGCCGAGCCTTTAGGAGACGCTGCGAGATGATTGACCTGACCACCATTCGCCACGTGGCTGATATTACACGTGAACAGGCCCGGATCCGGGGCGGCGAGACCGCGCTTTGGTTTGAAGGCCAAGAGACCAGCTTCGCGACGCTGGATGCCCGGGCTAATCAGGTGGCGAATGGGTTGATGGCTGCGGGGGCGCAGACCCAGGATCGGATCGGTTATCTCGGCAAGAACACCGATATCTTCTACGAACTGGTTTTCGGAGCGGCAAAGGCCCGTATGGCGCTGACGGGCATTAACAGTCGGCTCGCTGCCCCCGAGCTTCAATTCATCATATCTGACGCCAAAATATCTGTACTGTTTGTGGCCAAGGAATTTCATCAAGTCATTGCTGGCATTATGAACGACTGCCCGGACTTGCGCATGATTGTCAGCCTCGATGAGGAATGGGGCGCATGGCCAGCGTATACGGCCTGGCGCGGCGCTCAGAATGCCACCGATCCCAATCTCGCCATCGATATCAACGACGATGTGGTGCAGCTCTACACATCCGGTACAACCGGGCTGCCCAAGGGCGTTCAACTGACGGACGCGAACTACATAGGTTTTTTTGCCCAGGCCGGTGAACTGGAATGGTCGAGCTATGGCGCGGGCGACGCCGTCATGAACGCTATGCCCCAATTCCACGTTGCGGGGGTGAACGTTGGTATCCTGGCGGCGCTCCAAGGCGCAAAAACCGTGATCTTGCGCGAGATTGATCCGGGTCTCATTCTCGATCTCGTAGAGCAACAGCAGATCCGTCACGCATTCTGGGTGCCCGCGGTCATCTTGATGCTGTCCCAGCAGCCGGACGTGCGTAGCCGGGATTTCTCCCAACTCCAGCAGGTTTTTTACGGGGCGTCTCCCATTGCAGAAGACCTCCTGAAGGAAGCCGTAGACATTATGGGCGCTCGGTTCACGCAGCTTTATGGCCTAACCGAAACAGTCGGAGCGGGAACCTTCCTTCCGCCTGAGGCCCACGACCCGGCCTGGGGCAAACTGCGCAGTTGCGGTGTGCCCTGGCCCGGCGCGGTTGTGCGCTGTGTTGATGCCGATGGCGCAGATGTTCCAACGGGCGATGTGGGCGAAATCGTGATTGCGTCGGACTTTGTAATGAAAGGCTATTGGAACCGACCAGACGCGACCGAAGAGTCCATTCGAAGTGGTTTCTTCCACACCGGGGATGCAGGCTATTTCGACGAGGATGGTTTCCTTTTCATCCACGACCGAGTGAAGGACATGATCGTTTCAGGCGGCGAAAACGTCTATCCAGCAGAGGTGGAAAACGCGATTTTCGGACATCCTGGCGTGGCCGATGTCGCGGTGATTGGTGTCCCGGATGAGACATGGGGAGAAGCCGTGAAAGCGATCATCGTCCCCAAGCCAGGGGAATCCCCGACCGCTGAGGACATCATAGCTTTCGCAAAGGAACGCATTGCCGGGTACAAAGCGCCAAAGAGCGTGGATTTCGCCGAGGTTCTGCCGCGTAACCCGTCTGGGAAAATCCTGCGCAAGGACCTTCGCGAACCCTATTGGGTCGGCCAAACCCGGCGCGTTGGATGATCAACTCCGTCGTTTTCGGTAACGGATAGGAAAACATAGTCGGGTACTCTTTAAAGGCTGCAGCCTTTCCGGAGCCCTCCAATGTATGACGCGCGTAGTTCGACCGGCGACAAGAGTGATATGATCTTCGGCGTAGCGACCTTGGTTGTCGTTGGCGTTGCATTTGCCGCGGCCTGGTTCGGCACGGGGCTCTTCAAATCGGATGCGCCGAGTGGCGCCGCACTGCCCGTGGCCGCCACAATGTCAGGCGACTCCCCGCTGGCGCAAGCCTTTAGCGAACCAAACGAACAACGCCTCTTGCGCGCCTACTCGCAACTGGACCCGAAGGGCTATGCCCAGCTGGAAACCCGTATCGGGGCCACCAACAGCCGGGAAAAGCAGATTGAAGCGCTCGGCGAGGCGGTGGGCCTGTCAATTCTCAACAATGCTGAGCACCTGGCGCGTGTCTCAGCGTCCGACATCAACGGTATGCTGGACACCGCGACGCAGGCGCTCAATGCCGCCCGGTCGTCAAACAATCAGCTCTGCCTCGGGTCTACCTACACCCATTTGGAAGGCATGAGCCCGGCGCGCGCTCAGCGAGAGGCAGAGCGCCTGTTGGAGAAAGCTGGGTTTAATGTCGAGTCGGCCCACGCCATGGCGGTGTCTTTCCAGGCGGATTTCCTGGAGATGGCTGTTCGGGCAAAGTCTAACCCCCAGCGCCACGGAAAACTGACGCCTCAAGACGAGGCTGCTTTTCAGAATCTGATGATGAGCTTCATGACGGACCCGGCATTCCTGAGCGTTGCGATGGCCGACAGCCAGGAAGCGGCGATGGCAAACCTGAACCTTTGTGAGATGGGTGTGAAAGTGCTGCGCGAAGTGCGACAGCTTCCCGACGGCACCAAGGCCCGGGCGTGGGCGTCCGTATTTGATATGCCGGAAGTGCGGCAGGGACTGCGCGAGGCGAAGAATTTCGCCTTCTAGTTCGCCTCAAAGTCTCTCGACGCCACTCCGTTCAAGGCGCCATTCCAGAAGGTCAATCCGGTCCTGGCCGAAGAAGGCTTCGTTGTCGAATACCATCAGGGGCACGCCCCAATGGTGCTTGTCCTGCTCTGCCTGGGCCGATTCGATTTCACCCGTAAGGCGTTCGGCCTCTGCTTCGGCACGTGAGTCCATCTCGGCAAGATCAAAACCGCAAAGAGCCACCGCGTCTGCCAGAGTTGCGCCTTCGTTCCAGGCTTGCCCGGACCAGATCAGAGAAGAGACCGCGTCCAGGAACGCCCAGCCCTCTGAATCACCGGCCTCGCATGCAAGTACGCCTAGCCTGCTCAACCTATGGATA
>JBCBGZ010000017.1:0-47353 GCA_038526245.1 Pseudomonadota bacterium | reverse complement strand
CCTCAATGAATGGTGCGAGGTCTTCATTGCCTTCATGCTGGCTGGTGTAATCGTCGACCTCGGCGAAGAAGGTGAAGATCGCCCGCCCGCCATTGGCAGCCAGTTTTCGGCCCACCAGATCAAGCGCCTGGATGCCATTTGTGCCCTCATAGATCAGCGTGATGCGGCAGTCGCGCACGAACTGTTCCATGCCCCACTCCTTGGTGAAGCCAGAGCCGCCATGGAGCTGCAGCCCATCATTGCAGGCCTTGTAGCCGCGGTCTGTGAGGAAGGCTTTTATGACCGGGGTCATCAGCGCCATGTAGTCGCCCGCCTTCTCGCGCACTTTTTCGTCCGGAGACTTGTGCAGGAGGTCGCCATAGAGCGCTGTCCAGTAGGTGAAGGCGCGCGCACCCTCGATGAAGGCCTTCTGGTCCAGCAGCATGCGCCGCACATCCGGGTGTACGATGATGGGGTCTGCCGTTTTTTCGGGCTCAGCAGGCCCGGTCAGGGCGCGGCCCTGGCGGCGGTCCTTGGCGAAGTCGACGGCGTTCTGATACGCCACCTCGGCTTGAGCCAGGCCCTGAAGGCCAACGCCGAGGCGCGCTTCATTCATCATGACGAACATGGTGCGCATGCCCTTATGCTCTTCACCGACGAGCCAGCCGGTCGCTTCGTCATAATTCATCACACAGGTGGCGTTGCCGTGGATGCCCATCTTCTCTTCCAGGCCACCGCAGGACACCGTGTTGCGTTCGCCGAGGGAGCCATCGGCGTTCACCATCATCTTAGGCACAACAAAGAGCGAAATGCCCTTGATGCCTTCGGGCGCGCCTTCGATACGGGCGAGCACAAGGTGGATAATGTTCTCTGTCAGGTCCTGCTCGCCGCCGGAGATCCAGATCTTCTGGCCGGTGATCTTGTAGCTGCCATCGGGCTGGGGCACGGCCTTGGTCTTGATCAGGCCGAGATCGGTGCCGCACTGGGGCTCGGTGAGGTTCATAGTGCCGGCCCATACGCCAGACGCCATTTTCGGGCCGTACATCTGCTTTTGCTCGTCAGAGCCGCCCTCCATCAGCGCTTCATAGGCGCCGGAGGTGAGGCCCGGATACATGCCGAACGCCATGTTGGCTGACGACATCATCTCGCTCAGCGTCATGCCCAGCATATAGGGCAGGCCCTGGCCGCCCATTTCAGGTGTCTTGCTCAGAAGGGGCCAGCCGTTTTCGACAAACTGCTTGTAGGCCTCAGGAAAGCCGTCGGGGGTCTTCACGCTGGCGTCGGCATTGCGCACGCAGCCTTGTTCGTCGCCAATCTTGTTCAGGGGGGCAATTACCTCGGAGGCAAATTTGCCACCCTCTTCAAGGATCTGGTCCACCAGATCGCGGGGGGCGTCGGCAAAGCCGGGCAGGTTGGAGTATTTCTCAATCGCGAGCAGGTCGTGCAGCACGAATTGAATGTCGCGGACGGGAGCATCATAGCGCGGCATGGAAGGCCTCTTGGGAATTAGTCTTGGGGTTGGAGGAATGTGATCTGTCGCAGCCCACCCGATAACGGTGGGCGCAGATGAATTCAGGCTTGGTCCATATGGGCGCGGGCAACCTTTTCATACGCCGCCACGTCCTTGGCATCATCCTCGCCGGGGCCGATCTGGGCAAGCTGATCTTCGAGCCAGGAGATGCCCTTGTGAAGCTCGACAAGGGCGGCATCGATGTCGTCGCGCTGCTGTTTCAGGGTTTCGACCTGGATATGAAACTTGTTCAGGGCTTCGCGCTTCTGGGCGCGCTCATTGTCGCCCATACCGTAGAGGTCGAGGATTTCGCGAATGTCGGCCAGGGGTAGGCCCACACGCTTACACTGAAGAATGATCTTCAGGCGCGCCCGGTCGCGATTTCGATAAACGCGCATCATGCCGTCCCGCGCGGGGTGCAGCATGTCCTTGTCTTCATAGAACCGAAGAGCCCGGGGCGTGACCCCAAACTCGCGCGCGAGCTCTGATATCGTATAGGTACGGGAATCAGCAGCGGACAGAGTGGTGACGGTATCTGGCATAGGTCGGAGTATGCCGTGTCCTTACGCGAACGTCAACGTCAACTATCGTAGCGGCAAGGCGGCAAAGGTTATCAGTCTGCACGTAAATTTTAACCGCTTAACTCGCCTTTAAGACCAATCCCCTCATGCACGAATCAGATTTTTGCGCCTTTTCGGAGTGTTGAAGGGCGAGGCTGACGGAGTAGCGGGCATGACCGATCGCGGACCCTGGAGTGTAAAAGGCATCGACCAACGCGCACGCGCCGTAGCGCGCGACGCAGCGCGGATGGAAGGCGTCACACTTGGTGAGTATCTGAATAACCTGATTCTCAACGACACCGACGATGACATTCGCCACAATGAAGTGCGCCCCAGCGGCGAGTATGGCGCGGTGTCCACGCTCGACCACCTCACTCGCCGCGTGGAGGCCGTCGAGGCGCGCTCCACTCTCGCGATTACGGGCATCGACCAATCCGTCATGGGGTTGGTCGCGCGCCTGCAAAAGGCCGAGGACAACAACACGGTCATCGCTGGCCATGTGGATACATTTATCGAGGAGCTGCGCGAGACGCATGCCGCGCTGAGCGATAAGGTTCGCCGACTCGAAGATGATGATAGCGGAGAACGCAATCTCGATGCCTTGCGCTCGCTCGAGGAAGCGCTCGGAAAGCTCGCCACCCATGTCTATGAGGAAGGCGAGCAGGCCCAGATGGAGTCTGACGCCATCAAGGGGCGGGTTGAGGCCGGCTTTGTTGATCTGACCGATCGCATGGAGCAGGTGGAGACCCGGGTAGAGTCGACCCTGACCCAAGCGGCAAAGCGCGTCGAAGAAGCTGTTGAACAGGCAGAGCTGCGCGCTCAGGGCGCCACCCGCGAATTGGCCGAGCAAACCGAAGGGCGCCTGTCGCGCGTGGAAGACGATGTGCAGGGTGCGCTCGGTTCCATGGAGCAGACCATGCTGCGGATCCAGGAGCGTCTGAACCGCGCTGAAAGCACCACGGATGCCGCTTTGAAAGGGCTGGAGTCCACATTCGTTGCGCTCGACGACAAAGTCAGCGCCATCTCAGATGTTGCAGGTCCTGAAGCGACAGCGCGCCTGAAGGCTGAACTCGAAGAGCGGTTTCAGGGCCTGGCCGATGAGCTCAAAGCGGAAATCGAGTCCAGTCGGGCGGCGATGGCGCGGGAAATCGAGGACGCGGGCGTCTCTGACATCCGTTCTGAAGTCTGCGACTTGCGGACCGATCTTGAAGGTATGCGCGGCGAGGCAACGGCTAGCGAAGCGCGCGCCGCGTCTGCCTTCGCGGCGATCGGCGAGCAGGTCTCCGGCATTTCCGATACCTTCCATGCCCGTCTTGAGGCGGTTGAAGCGCGAGAAGCGGGCGTGGAGTCCGGCGCGATTGATCGGGTGAGTGACGAAGTCGGCAAACTGGCCGAGCGCCTTGAGGCGCGCGTGACCGAAAGCGAGACGGCCAGCGCCCGTGCGATCGAACAGATTGGCGAGCAGGTTTCCACGGTGGCGCAACGTCTTCAGGGGCGGCAGGACGAAGCCTTCGGTCGCCTGTCCGCTCATGTGGAAGAAACGCGTACCGCCCAGGAAACCCGCCTGTCGGAAGCGTTGGCAAATATGTCCGACCGGTTCGGCAAGATTCACGCGGAGACCACCGCTGAGAAGCTTTCTCCTGTTCAGGATGCCATTGCGTCATTGGCCAGCCGACTGGAAGTGCTTGAAGGCGAAACCGATGCGCCGGCTTTTACGCCGGGGCTGCCTGAGCGTATTTCACCGGACGCGCCGGCAGCCGCGGTGGCGGAAAGCGCTGAGAATGACAGTGCTGTCGACGACGATGCTGATATGCTCGCGGCATTCTCTGCTGCAGTTCAGACCGTTGAAACGGATGTCGACCAAGCCGAAGCGAAAGTGGCGGTCGGCGCTGAAGAGGGGTTCACGCCGGGATTGCCAGAATGGGCGGTCTCCCCCCAGACCGAAAGCGATGAAGACTACACGCCGGGCTTGCCCGTCGAGACCATCGAGCCGCGCGGCAAATCTGTAGCTGATACAGATCCTTTGGCTGCTTTGGGGAAATGGGACAGCCCTCTCGATGACCATGGCGGCGATGAAGTGCGCGAAAGTGATGTGTTCGACACTGAGGTTTCGGAGGCCCAGGCGTCTGCCACGTTGAGCCCCCCCGCACATCTTGATCTTGATCTCGATATGCCGCGCAACACGCTTGGTGAAACCTACACCAATGATGGCGTCTCCGAGGTCAATTCTGTGCTGGAGGTTGTTGAGGACGCTACAGCGGACGATGCTCTGGAAGAAGACATCGACGCCAGCGACTACATCGCCCGGGCCAGGATGGCTGCGATTGCTGCGGCCCAGGGCGCATCCGGCGAAGCGGAAACCAAGTCTGGCAAATCCATGGGCAGGGTGCCCCTTTACGCGGCCGCATCCATGATCGTTTTGGCGACCGCCGGTACGACCGGGTATCTCTATCTGCGCGGCAAACAGGCGCCTGCTGGTCCAACCATGGCGGCGGTGCCCGCCCAGGCTGCGGGCGGAAGCGGCGGTGCAGCGTCCACGCCCGTTTCAGCGTCAGGCGATGCAGCCGCCGGCCTATCCGCCATGGCCGTGTCCGTTGGGTTGAATGCAGACGGCGAAGCTCTTGGTGAGGCCGAGGCAACCCCGATTGAGGATGTGGACGCGATCGCAACAGGCCAATTGCAGGAGCCGACGCGCGCCGCGGTTGAAGTTGCGCCAACTCCAGCACCAGTGAGCCAGGCCACGCCAGAGGCTGCACCAGAACCGCAACCTGTGGCTTTGCCCCAACGCGCGGCCTTTGATCCGATTCCGCCAGCCTTGACCCTTGCAAGCGCCGCGGAAAGCGGTGACCGGATCGCGAGCTATGAGCTTGGCGTGCAGCGATTGAACGATGCAGATTATTCCGAAGGTGCGCGTCTTGTGCAGGAGTCTGCACGAAACGGCTTGCCTATGGCGCAGTATCGTCTGTCAAAGTTGCATGAAAAAGGTCTCGGCGTGCCACGCGATCTGGCGGCGGCCCGGCGCTGGACCGAGCGCGCTGCGAATGGTGGCAACGTCCGTGCGATGCACGATCTTGCTGTCTTCTTTGCCGATGGCGAAGGCGGTGATCAAAGCTATGCGAAATCCGTCGAGTGGTTCCGCAAGGCAGCCGAGTACGGTGTTCTGGACAGCCAGTACAACCTTGCGGTGCTTTATGAGCAGGGGCTCGGCATTACGGAAGACGTCTCCGAGGCGCTGTTCTGGTTTTCCATTGCGGCGGAGAATGGCGATCCGGGCGCGGGTGACCAGGTTCGCGCATTGCTGACCCGCGTTGATGCTGACACGGCACGCACTATCCGGGCGCGGGTTCAGGCATGGCGCGGCGCGCGGCCAAATGGTCCGGCCAATGGCGAGTTTGGTCGCCAACCCTGGCAAGGTGGTGGCCTCGAACGCGTCCGCGCAGTCCAGACAGCGCTAAATGCTCTGGGGTACGCAGTCGGCACGCCTGACGGTGTGATCGGACCAGCCACGCGCGACGCAATCCGGTCTTACCAACGGGATGCAGGCATCCCGGATACGGGCACGCTGTCGAACGCATTCATCGAAAGCCTGAACAGCAAGGCTGCCGGTGCGGTCACGTAACGGCTAAAGCCGCCAGGTTGAGGCCCGGCGGTCATCCGGGATCAATTGTTTTGCCGTGAGGGCAAAGACCCGGTCTGAGCCCAATGCAAACGCCATCAGTCCCGTCGGAAAAAGCGCATCGAACGCGCTGTCGCGCACATTCAGCCCCCCGGTAAATGCGCCCAATGCAGGCATGACAAGTCGGTCGCCATCGGTTGCGAAACATCGGCGCCGAACGGACCGGCCCCGCCCTCGCACCTTGGCGGCCGGATGTAAGTGTCCCGCCACTTCGCCAAGCTCGCCTTCAGGCTCGTGGCGAAAGACCAGCGGGCCGATTCTCAGGGTTTTCGCTGCGCGCCCGCCCAGATGTTTCGGCGGGTCCGGGTCATGGTTGCCTTCGACCCAGACCCAATCATGGGCACGTGTCAGCGCCTGAATACGATCTGTTGCCGTGTCTGAAAGACGCACTTCGGCGCCGCGATCGTGAAAACTGTCACCAAGCGACAGGACGGTGTCGGGGCGCAAGGCTCGGCAAAGCGTTTCGACGTGCGAAAGCGTCGTGTCGGTGTCGTAGGGCGGGAGCAACTGGCCGCGTGCGGCATAGGAGGAGCCCTTTTCCAGGTGCAGGTCTGAAACCACGAGCAGACGTTCATCTGCCCACCAGAGCGCGCCTTCGCAAAGTGGGGTCACGACCGCGCCTGCAAGGTGGATATCCACGGAATCAGTTTTGCGCGCCGGGGCCGTCATATGGGCAGTTGGACCGGCGCAGGTGGCGAGGTCAATGTGGGCGATCAGCTTCCGGTGAATTTTGCAGGCCGCTTCTCCAGAAACGCCATGACGCCTTCCTTATTGTCCTGTGTGCGGCCCGCCGTTCGCTGGGAGATACGTTCGGCATGGAGTTGCTCGCCCCATTCGGCCTCACCGCCCGCCCAGATCAGTTGGCGCGTCATGGCGAGTGCTTTGGTGGGGCCATTGGCCAGAGTCTCTGCCAGGGTGCGGGCTTCGTTCATCAGCTGATCGTCGGGAACGACCTTGTTGACCATGCCCCACTCCAGCGCTTTCGCAGCGGGTAGTTTCTCGCCCAGCAGAGCCATCTCCATGGCGCGGACCCGCCCCAGCGTGCGCGGCAGCAAATATGTTGAGCCACCATCTGGCACCAGCCCGATGCGCCGGAAGGCCTGGAGGAAATAGGCACTCTCGCCTGCGATGATCATGTCACCGAGTAGGGCAATGGAACACCCCACACCCGCTGCTGGTCCGTTGACCGCGGTAATGACGGGGTGGGAGTGTTCGCGAATGGCGGTCACGAGGGGATTGTAGTGACTGTCCAGCGCCTTGCCGGCGTCGAATTCGCCTTTCGGTTTGTCGCTCTTGGGGGCGCCGCCGAGCCCTCCGGAGAGATTGGCGCCGGAGCAGAACCCGCGCCCATGGCCTGTGATGATGGTGCAGCGCGCATCTTTCGCAGCGTGCTCGAGGGCGACTAGTAGTTCTTCGGTCGTATCTATGCCCGCAGCGTTCAGGGTCTTGGGGTCGTTGAATGCAATCGTGGCAATTGCGTTCTCGACGTCGTAGGTGATTTTCTCAAAAGACATGGCGCGCCTCCCAATTCGGCTTTTTCGATATCCTATCCAACTGCGCCTGACTGGCCAGCACTGACGCGGCGGCACTGGCTTTCCTTTTACGTAAACTGCTGGCATCTTTCTCCAGAAGCCGCGCGCAGACGGCAAACCCTTGGAGGAGGCACGACCATGGCGCTAGACGGAATGCCAACCGGCACGATGCAGGAAACGCTTGAAGCCCAAAAGGCAGCTCACATCCGAGAGGGAGCGCCCTCAGCCGCCCAGCGGATCGAATTGCTGGACAAGGCCATAGCGCTTCTGGTCGATCACCAGACGGAGATTGTGGACGCCCTCGCCGAGGATTTCGGCCACCGCTCGAAGGATATGAGCCAGCTCACCGATGTCGCGAGTTCCATCGGGCCGCTTCAGCACGCGAAGAAACATGTGGCGAAGTGGATGCGCCCGGAAAAGCGCAAGGTCGAGTTTCCGCTCGGCCTGCTCGGCTCGCGCGCGGAAATTCAATACCAGCCAAAGGGCACCATCGGGGTGATTTCGCCGTGGAACTTCCCGGTGAATTTGACCTTTGGTCCGCTGGCCGGTGTGTTCGCGGCGGGCAACCGGGCGATGATCAAGCCATCGGAGTTTACCGAACACACCTCCAACCTGATGCAACAGATGTTTGCAAAGGCCTATACGCCTGAAGAGGTCGCCGTGTTCACGGGCGGGCCTGACGTCGGGGCTGAATTCTCAGCACTGCCCTTCGACCATATGATTTTTACCGGGGCGACCTCCATTGCGAAGCATGTGATGCGGGCGGCGGCTGAAAATCTGGTGCCGCTGACGCTCGAACTCGGCGGTAAAAGTCCCGTCATTCTCGGCCGGTCCGCCAACATGGAAAAAGCCGCCAACCGGATCATGGCGGGCAAGACGCTGAATGCAGGCCAGATCTGCCTGGCGCCGGACTATGCCTTTGTGCCTGAAGAAAGCCGGGGCGAATTTGTCGGCGCGGCCACGGCGGCTGTGGAAAAAATGTTCCCGACCGGTCTGAAGGACAATGACGACTACACCTCGGTTGTGAACCAGCGCCACTATGACCGGATCATGGGCTACATCGAGGAAGCGCGCGAGGCGGGCGCCGAAGTGGTCGAGATCAATCCGGCCGATGAGAATTTTAGCCAGCAGCCCCACCACAAGATCCCGCCAACCCTGATCATTGACCCTTCCGACGAGCTGAAAGTGATGCAGGACGAAATTTTCGGGCCAGTGCTGCCGATCAAATCCTATAAACAGACCCGGGACGCGGTGGCTTATGTAAACGCCCATGATCGCCCGCTGGGGCTCTACTATTTCGGCGAAGATGCCGCTGAAAAAGACATGGTGCTGAACTCGACCACGTCCGGCGGCGCGACAGTCAATGACGTGATCTTCCACGTCGCCCAGGAAGACCTGCCGTTTGGGGGCGTCGGTCCGTCAGGGATGGGCAGCTATCATGGCTATGACGGCTTCCGGGAATTCTCCCACGCCAAGTCGATCTACACCCAGACCGGCAGCGAACTCCTCGCCATGATGCGTCCGCCCTATGGCGAAAAGTTCCGCAAACAGGTAGCAGGCCGGATCAAGAAATAGGGCAGTAGGCTGGTCGGTCCGTTTGGGTTTCCGTGCGGCATTCGTCCGGCCAGCCAAGTTCCTGCCAGGCGGCAAGCAGGCCGTGGGTTTCTGCGAACTCCAGAAACCTCGGATGGTTTCTGAACGCCACCGACGTCGGGGCCGGTTCCCACACCAGCTGAATAAATGCTGAAAAACCATAGAGCTCTTCTGGCGATTGTAGCTTCGTATCTGCGAGAAGGTTCATCACGCGGTCAGTATTTCCCAGATGGAGCTGTGGCATCCATAGAATAGGGGGCGGGCGACCCTTGGCGTTCAGGGAAGACTGGTAGGTGGTCTCCATGATCTCCCTGGCCGCTGGATCGTCGAAGAAAAGGGCCCTGCCAGCGGTCTCCCACATGACGCTCATCTGCACCGTGTTGGCATCTTCGCGTCCTTCGAAATTGGACATCCAGTATGTCATGGCGAGTTCTGGATTGCCTTGAAGGAACGCCGCCTCTGAGCGGGGGTCACGCGCGCCTGGGATTTGGTTCATGCCGGTGGCGAGGGCGCGATTGTAGGCGTCAATCACACCGTCATAGTCTTCGAGATATAGGTTGTTGAAAGCGATGTTCTGCCAGATAACGTACCACTGCGGGTCGATCTCTGCTGCCTTCATCAGCAGCTCGTTGCTGGCATTGAACTGGCCGAGGGTAACCAAAATCAGGCATTTCCAGCGGATCGAATCGACATGGTTTGGGTCGATGGCGAGCGCCTTGTCAAACTGTTCAATCGCAAAAGCGTAGTCCGACTCGCTGGCGGCCTTGAGGCCAAGAACCGCTTGAGGCGTGGCCAGCCCGTTGTCGAGTTCGAGCGCGCGCCGGGCTGAGGCCGCTGCTTCATCCATCATTTCATCTGGTGGCACGCCGGTGAACTGGTAGTGTTGCGCCGAAACGGCCTTGACGGTCGCCAACTGAGCATGGGCTTCGGCAAAGTCCGGATCAAGGGCCACGGCTTGCTCGAGCAAGTCGATTGCATCCTGTATCATTTCAGGCGCTCGAGACATCGCCATACCCTTGCCGCGAAGGTACAGTTCGATGCTCTCCCCGCGGCCTGTCGCCAAATCGCCCGGCGAGAAATCGTCTGTCAGATGCGGAGCAACCTCACGTAGAATGTCCCGTGCCATGGATTTCTGCAGGCTGAAGACATCGTTGGTGTCACCATCGAAAGCGCCCGCCCACACCTGTGTTCCGTCAACGGCACGCAAAAGTCGCGCTGATATCCGTATGTCATTCCCCTGGCGACGAACTGAGCCTTCCAGGAGATGGTCCACATCGAGGGTTTCGCCTATTTCGGCTAGCGAAATCGATTGGCCTCGGAAACTGAAAGAGGATGTGCGACCAGGAACTTTCAGGCCGTCCACGGCGGAGAGCGCCGTCAGCAGTTCCTCTGACAATCCATCCACCAAATATTGTTGATCGCCCGTTTCGCTCAGATCATCGAACGGTAATACAGCGAGTGACGTTTCGCTTTCACTCGCGCCGGGGCTGGGGGAGCGCCCAATCGCGAGCGCTAAGATGACAAATGCGGCCAGAACCAGCGCGCCTAGCCCGCCGTAGCGTGGCCAGTTGATCCTTGTGCTGGAACGGAGTGGTCGAAGATGCGCTTCTCTCGTCTCTGGAGTTGGCACATCGGAAGGCGCATCTATCGACACCGATGGCGTTGCCCGCACTTTGAGCCGGTAACCGCGCTTAGGCACGGTTTCGATATAGTCGGTCTCAGGGTCTAACTGCCGAAGCGCCTTTCGCAGGATCGAAATTGCGCGCGACAGGCTTTCATCTCCGCCGAACTCTACGCCCCAAACCAGATCTATCAGACGGTCACGGCTGAGGGTTTCACCATCGGCATCGGCCAGCGCACAGAGCACATCCATGACCTTGGGTTCCAGGCTGACTGACGCGCCGCCCTCGCCAGAAATCCGGTTTTGAGTGGGGAGGACATCAACGGCACCAAGCCGGAATGTAGCTTGTGACATTTCCTCCTGCAGCATGACCATTTCCCTCCGCCGTAGACACTACAGCGCACGCCTTACAACTCAAAACGTTAGACTGAGGCGGTCGTGCTCGCTCCTCGACGACGCTCTTTCGTCAACCCGCTGGATTGTGCTCGTCGAGGAAGGCGTCAATCGCTTCTAGCGTGGCGATGCGCGTTTCAGATGTGGAGAGCCAGTGGTCTTCGCCACGCAGTTTGATGAGTTCCACATCCTTGTCCGCCCGTCGCAAGGCGCGGTTCATGATTTCGCTCTGGCGAATTGGTACCACGGTGTCGTCTCGGCCATGGATCAGCAGGACCGGCGCCTGAAAAGCGTCGGCGTGTTTAGACGGCGAGACGGATTCCAGCCGAGCACGGGACGTATCGCCGTCGCTGATCGAGCGCTGCCAGTATTTCGTCCGGCCAGTGCGAGATGACGATTCCCGATCGACCTGGTCGATCATTTCCTTCACGTCTGCGACCCCGGCAATCGACACCACACAGCGGTAAAGGTCTGGCGTGAATGCTCCGCCGGCCAGGGCGGCATAGCCCCCATAGCTGGCGCCGACGATACAGATGCGCTTGGGGTCAATGAGGTCTTCGTCGATCAGGAGTTGGACCCCGTCAGTGATGTCGTCCTGCATGGCGCGGCCCCACTCGCCATTTCCTGCGCTACGGTGGGCACCGCCAAAGCCGGTCGAGCCTCGAAAATTGGGTTGAAAGACGAGGTATCCCTTTGCGGCGAAATACTGGGCGAGCCAGTCGAAATCGATCCGGTCATAGGAGGCAGGGCCGCCATGGGGCAGGACGATGGCCGGGAGATCCTGAAGATCGGCGCCCACATCGGCGGGCAGCGTAATGAGCGCTGGAATATTCATCCCGTCGCGCGCGGCATAATTGATGGCGGAGACCCGGCCGACATCCTCCGGCGCAATCCCACGGCGCCGGCTGGCGAGCAGGGAAAGATCTCCATTCTCGCTCCACACGCCATAGCGGTCGACATGCGTCCCATCGAATACACGGAAGAGAATTCTGGATTGGTCATCGGACCAGCTCAAGATCGACACCATTGCGTCAGGGAACTCGGCCAGTAGTTGGTCCGCATTTGCCTGGAGCTGTGCGTCGAAGAATCGATAACTGGGTAGAAAACCAGAGTATTTCAGGCCGCGGACCACACGGTTGTCATCCAGAAAAACCAGGTCAATCTCGGCATTGGGTTTGCCAAAGTCAGTCTCGGTGATCTCGCCGTCAAAGCTCAGCTTAAACAGCGTTTCGAAGGCCTCGCCATCGCTTGCGGCGTCAATGAAATAGAGCGCGTCGGCGCCTTCGGTCAGACCCATCACAGAGATTGGCACACGCGAGACGCCATCTTCTTCGTAGATCGTGCGCCGTTCGCCATTCGCATAGGAAATGACGGCATATTTTTCAGATCGCGCATTGAAATCCTCCCGGGCGATTTCCTGGCCGTCAGGTCCGACAAACCAATCAATCGTGTCCCGCGTCCCGCGGGCAATTCGGACACCCCGCGACCGGTCCAGGCCATTCGAAAACAAATCAAAGTCCGGCACGTTTGTGTCGCCCACATAGGCGGGCATGTAAGCCGTCAACGTGTCGACATTCCGGGCCACCATTCGGCCGAGCCCAGATTGGCGAGGATGTAGATCTGTCGTGCGATAAAGAAGCTGCGTAGCGTCTGTGGAGTTTAGGTCGATCGCGACCGCGGCAGAGTACTCATAGTCAAAGCGAGAGCGATTGGCCGATGTCGTGATCGATGAATTCAGGATCACATGATCTTCCCCAAAAAAGGATAGACCGCGAGCCTTGTGGTTCGAAATGTCCACCATGAGGCGTTGAGTGCCGTCTGAAACAGCACTGACCAGCAACAATTGCCTGCCATCTGTGTTCACAATCGCTGCGAAATACTCCCCGCTTGGCGACAGGTCCGTCGAACTTACGAAAGGCAGTGCGCCATAGGCTTCGATGTCGGGTTCGGCGGCCGCGTTACCAGCAATGCAACTGGCTGAAAACACGAGCGCAACGACAAAACGCCTGATCAAATTTATCTTAGCTCTGAATCCCCTGAATTGGAGGGAGATTATCCAGAGCTCAACCCGTAGTAAACCGCGTCAATCAGCGCTTCAGGAAGTCTGGCACGTGTTCCCCGAAGCCGACGCCGCCTTCCTTGGCGGGCTCCAGGACCGGGTCGTCATCCTTGCGTTTCCGGTCGCCACCGCGGCTGCGTTCGCGGCGTGGACGGTCTTCGCGTTGTGGCGATTCCGTTTCCCTCAATGGCGTGTCATCGGGTTCGCTTCGGGCACGGTCGCGGCTTCTGCCGCCACGGTCGCCGCGTTCACCTCGGTCCCGGCCACGCCCGCCGCGATCACGGCCCCGGCCACGCCGACCGGTGTCGGGTGGCAAGTCCTTGAGCTCGTCCTCAAGGCCTTCTGGCATGAATTCGGCAACGTCTTTCTTGATCATGCGCAGGACGCCGTCCCAGGCTTTTCCGTCTTCTGGCGCGACAATCGTATAGCTCTCGCCCTTGCGACCGGCCCGGCCCGTTCGGCCAATCCGGTGGATGTAGTCTTCGTCCTTGGGGGGCGGTGCATAGTTGAAGACGTGGGATACGTCCGGGATATCAAGACCGCGCGCGGCCACATCCGAGGCCACCAACAGGCTCAAATCACCGTCACGGAACCGTTCCAGCGTCTGGGTGCGATAGGCCTGGGGCAAGTCACCGTGGATGGCCGCTGCGTCAAAGCCATGCTTGATCAGCGATGCGGCAACCACATCCACTTCGCGTTTGCGATTGCAGAAAACGATGCCGTTATTGATCTCGCAGGTCTCAATGACCCGGCGCAGGGCCGTGCGCTTGGCCTTTGCATCATTCATGGCGAGTTTGACGACGTGCTGGGTGATCGTTTCCGCCGTTTGGGTTGGGCGTGAGACCTCCACGCGCTTGGGCAAGGTCTGGAAAGTCTCGGCCAGCCGCGCGATTTCCTTTGGCATTGTGGCCGAGAAAAGCAGCGTCTGGCGCTTCTTTGGAAGCAGGTTACAGATTTTTTCGATATCGGGAATGAAGCCCATGTCCAGCATGCGGTCTGCTTCATCGATGATGAGTGTTTCCACACCCGTCAGCAGAATCTTGCCGCGCCCGAACTGGTCCATCAGGCGACCCGGCGTCGCAATCAGCACGTCCACGCCGCGCATGAGAAGTTTTTCCTGCTCGCCGAAGCTGACACCGCCAATCAGCAGCGCCATGGTGAGCTTGTTATATTTCCCGTACTTCTCGAAATTTTCCGAAACCTGCGCAGCCAGTTCACGCGTTGGTGCCAGAATCAGGCACCGCGGCATGCGCGCCCGGGCCCTGCCGCGGGCCAGGCGATGGATCATCGGCAGCACGAAGGCTGCGGTCTTGCCGGTGCCTGTTTGGGCGATGCCGGTCACGTCGCCGCCGAGGATCACATGGGGGATTGCTTCGGTCTGAATGGGCGTGGGGTGCGCGTACCCGGCTTCCTCAACCGCCTTCAGAACATTTGGGCCGAGACCCAGTTCATCAAAGCGGGGTTTAGGCGCATCTTCGGTTGCGCCATCGGCTTGGTTTTCGATTGGGGTGTCTGTCAAAACAGGAATTTCCTTCGTGGCATTTTGTCTTGGCCCGCGCGACCCTCCATGGCCGCAATGTCGGGCGAATCCAATGCCCGAAGCGTCGATGCTGCGGTGCATATATGAAAATGGATGAAGACGAAAGCGCTGCCCGCATGGGCGCTGATGTGCGCTTCCGAAAGAAAAAGCCCGCTGCGCGCGGCAACGGGCTTTCTGTTCTGTGCTGCCGGGGTGTTTAGCCGGGCAGGTTCGCGTTCGCGAAGTCCCAGTTCACCAGATGGTCCAGGAAGTGGTCGATGTAACCGGGACGGTCATTCTGGTAGTCGAGATAGTAGGCGTGCTCCCACACATCCATGGTCAGCAAAGGCGTGGCGTCTGCGTCCTCAACCGGGGTGTGCGCGTTCAGCGTGTTGGTCACGTGTAGCTTGCCACCGGCAAGAACCAGCCAGGCCCAGCCTGAGCCGAACTGCGTCGCGCCCTTTTCCTTGAAGGCGGCCTTGAACGCGTCATAGGAGCCGAAGTCGCGGTCAATCATCTCGGCAATCTTGCCCGTCGGCGCGCCGCCACCGTTTGGCTTCATCGAGTGCCAGTAGAAGGTGTGATTCCAAACCTGGGCTGCATTGTTGAAAATGCCTTGCTTGGCCGCGTCGCCAGACGTCGTTGCGATAATTTCCTCAAGGGACTTGCCAGCCAGGTCCGTGCCTTCGATCGCAGCGTTCAGCTTGGTGATGTAGCCATTGTGGTGCTTGCCGTGGTGATAATTCAGCGTGTTTTCCGAGATGTGCGGCTCGAGCGCGGTCTTGTCGTAGGGCAGGGCGGGTAAGTCGAATGCCATCTGGGGTACTCCTTGCAGCAGTTTAATCTTCAGATTCGGGCCTCTAGCGTGCATATGGTGCGTATGCTTTCCCCTGCCAGCCCGCCCAGCAAAGAAGATTGGGACCGCCTCGACGCGCGGGTCGCTCGCACCGATGAAGACCGGTGGATTTCCTCGCGCTACGCAGCGCTTGAAGCGCGGCGCAGCCTTATCGCGCTCTATGCCCTGAACGTGGAGCTTGCCCGGGTCCGGCTGGCCGTCAGCGAACCAACCATCGGGGCCATCCGTTTCCAGTGGTGGCGCGATGCAATTGAGGAAATCCGTGCGGGCGGCCCGGTTCGCAAACATGATGTGGTCCAGGCGATCGCCTCTAAGGTGGCGCAGAATGCCTATTCGCCCGATGCCCTGGATCGATTGATTGACAGGCATGAGGATGCATTCGAGGCCGGGGATCGTAGCCTTGAACCAGAGGCTCACCTGATGGCTTTGGCTGCCAGCATTTTTGCACCCGCCCATGGCTGGGGGCGCCACATACAGGCCCTCGCGCCTGCCTATGGTGCCCTGCGCCGGGGCGACTCGCGGGAGTTCGGTCCTATCCTTCCGCGTGTGCCCAGCGAGATTCGCCCAGCCATTGTTCACGCCCGATTGCGCCACTTGTATTCCCACGGGCGTCAGCCAGGCCGCATGGCACGCCGTTGGCTGGTGCTGCGCGCGATGGTGAGTGGACGGGTATAAACCGTTTAAGCCCTTCGGAACTCCGACAATTTCAGACTTTGCTAAGCACAATCACAGAGAGTGCGGGGCATGAAGATTCTTTTCGACATCGTGCATCCGTCGGATGTGTTTTTCTTTCTGCGACCGATCCGGGCGCTCGTGGCGCGTGGTCACGAAGTCCTGGCCTGTTCGAGGCAGAAAGACGATGTCTGTGGCCTGCTCGACCATTTCGGGGTTGAGCACGAACCAATCTCAAATGCCGCCAACAGCAGGGCGGGCGCGGCAATGGAATTGCTCTTGCGCGACGCGGCTATGGTTTCGGCGGCGCGCAACTTCCGGCCCCACGCCATGATCGGGTTTGGTGGCGTGTCCATCGCCCATGCAGGCGCGGCACTTGGCATACCGTCCATTGCGTTTTTCGACCGGGAAAGCGCCGGTGCGCAAACGCGGCTTGCATTCCCAGCCATTACAAAACTCTTCGTGCCGGAAGGCTATGCCGGGGATGTTCCGGAGAAGAAGACCCAGCGTGTGGCGGGCGTGAAAGCGCTGTCTTATCTGCATCCCGATGGGTTCAAGGCAGACCGCGCCATTGCCATTGAAAACGGGTTCGATCCTTCGCGGAAGAACGTGTTCATCAAACTTGGCGCGGTGCGGACCAACCAGGATGCCCAGAAGCCTGGATGGAGTCTGGAAGACCTCTGCGCCGTGGTGGACCGGTTCAGGACGGATGCGAAAGTCCACATCTGGTCAGACCTGGGATTACCAGCAACGCTGGAGACATACGCCTTTACGGGCGCCATGTCGGAGGTTCACCACCTCCTGGGTCATTGCGATATCTATGTTGGAGAGAGCGCTACGCTGGCAGCTGACGCGGCCGTGCTGGGTGTGCGCTCGGTCCATGCCGGCCACGAAGTGCTCGGCTATATCGGAGACCTGGCCGAAGCCAATCTGGTCTCAAGCCGTGGGCATGAACCCAGCCTCGGCCTGATGGAGCTTGTCGAACATCAGATGGCCCGTTCGGACGAAGCCGTGAAGGCGGATTGGTCGTCCTACGTGCCGGCTAAGCCGGATTGGTCTAAAACCGTGCTCGACTGCCTCGCGCCCTATGCGCCTGTCCAGCGCGGCCTGGCGAAACCAAAGTTCCGCCAGGCTGGATGAGCTTGACTACTCGCTTCGCTTGAAAGCGAACGGGACGTCTCCGGACTCAAGGCCCAGGTACCGATCCCGCAGGCGCGTCTGACGCGACTCCATGGATTGGGGCTGACCTGCGATGAAGACGTGGCTGGGCGCACTCATGACTTCGAGCGGATCGCCGTCCCAAACGACAACATCTGCCACGGCGCCTGGCTCAATTGTGCCAACACCTTCAAGTCCGAAGATCAGGGCCGGCACCACAGTGATGGCTGCCAGAGCGTCGTCATGCGTCACGCCATTGGCGACGGCATTGCCTGCAGACTGCAATACAAGACGTGCCTGGTGGCTGTCATCTCCAAGATGGGCAAATGAGGTGATCACCCCGGCTTCGATCAGGCGCTTGGCATTCTCCGCCGTCGCGGCGAGTTGTTCAAAGCTCGCAGGAAGGTTCTGGAAAGGATCGACGATCACTGGGATGCGGGCATCGGCCAGGTCCTCAGCCACCATCCAGGCCTCGTCACCCCCGACAATCGCTATGTTCAACTGCGGCGTTTCCAGGGAAAACTCGATGATGCGTTTCAGATCGCTCGCCCGGTGCGCTTCGACCAGAATAAGCTGCTGACCACGGGCTGCGGGGCCGAAGGCTTGGGCATCCACGCGGGTTAGGGCGTCGCCCTCATTATGGGCCAGGAAGCGAGCTGGGAATGTGCGCGCGTCGGACAAGGCGGCTCGTAAACGCGCCCATGCCGCCGGGCGCGAACCGCCAGCACTGCCCGCGCCACCCTCGCCCAGACGGACAAAAACGAACGCGTCATCGTCAATGATGCTGTTCTGGTTGGTGCTTGTATCGGCGACGAAGCCGCGCCCTGCAAATATGTCTCCGCCTGAGCGCGGGGCGACAACGATCCGGGTGACGCCTTCCAGGCGCGTGACCGGCACGGTTGTCGCCATCGGGTTGAAGCCATCGGCTGCTTTGAGCGCGATGGAATAGTCGCTGCCGCCGGCGCTTGTGTCATTGGTTGAGTCTTCCGCGCTCACCTCGACAAGGCCCGTGCGGGAGAATGGCGAAATGATGCCGGGAGTTACCCAACCGCCTTCGGCATCGATGATTTCAGCTTCCGGCGGAAGCCCATTTTCGCTTGTGCGCACTTCTGCGATTTCGCCATCCACGATGATGATAGTCGCATTGTCTACAGTGCCCTGCGCGGTGCCGGTCCAAGCTTTGGCGTTTGTGATGGCGACGGTCTGGGCGGTGGCAGCACCGGTGAACGCGAGTGCGCCTGCGATGAGGCTTGTCAGCGTTGAGAGTTTCATTTCGCGTCTCCTTCGCCGGGTTGGCCAAGTTCGAAGTCGGTCACAGGCTGGCGGGCCGGGTCGTTGCGGTCGTACACGAGCGCGCCATCGATGAAGACCTGTTCGGCCTGGGTGTAGGAGCTGAATGGATCTCCGCTCCAGATCACCACGTCGGCATCCTTGCCTTCGACGAGCGAGCCCGTCGTTTCATCAATACCAAGCGATTTTGCAGGATTGAGCGACAACCACTGCCAGGCGTCTGGCTTTGAGATCTCTATCCCAACGCGCCGACCGTCGGATAGGGCTTTTGCCGCCTCCTGGTTCAGCCGCTGGATGCCGATGTCGCTGTCAGAGTGCACAATTGCGCAAGCGCCAGCCGCATGGACCATGGGAATGTTCTCGCGCACCCCATCATAGGCTTCCATCTTAAAACCCCACCAGTCTGCCCACATGGCGGAACAGGCACCGGCTTCGGCCAGCAAATCAGCGATCTTGTAGCTTTCCACCGCGTGGTGGAAAGATGCGACGGAGTAGCCAAAGTCCTCAGCCATATCCAGGATCTGGGCCATTTCGTCAGCGCGGTAGCAGTGCATGTGCACGAGAATGTCGCCCTCGAGTACGCCAACGAGCGTTTCCAGCTCCAGGTTACGGGCGGGCGGATCCCCGCCATCCTCCAAATAGGCGTCCAGCTTGCGCTTGTACTCCGTCGCTTCGGCCCAGGCCGTGCGATAGCCCGCAACATTGCCCATGCGAGAATAAGGCGCGCCGCCGGGGAAGCGTCCGCCGCCATAGCCGTAGACCCGCTTGGGGTTTTCACCGCACGCCATTTTCAGAGTGTAGGGCGCATCGGGGAACTTCATGCTCTGGACCGTGCGGCCGGGAACATTCTTTAGCGTGACGCCACGCCCGCCAAACAGGTTGGCCGAACCCGGCAGAATTTGCATGGATGTAATGCCACCGGCGAGGGCGCGCGTGAAGCCTGGATCCTGGGGCCAGATGCCATGTTCGGACCAGACTTCCGCCGTCACCGGGCCGGAGATTTCATTGCCATCGCCATGGGCGCTGACCGATGGGCTGGGATAGACGCCCAGGTGGGAATGGTTGTCGATGATGCCGGGTGTGACCCATTTTCCACTGGCGTCGATTTCGATGAGCGTGTCGTCTTCCGGGAGGGTGATTTCCGTACCGACGGCGGCGATATCGCCATTCTGGATCAGGACTGCGCCGTTTTCGAGAATTCCGCCCTCGCCATCGAGCACCGTGGCACCGCGGATAAGCACAGTGGAGCTCTCCATCGGCGTATAAGTGGATGGGAACGGGTCCTTGTTGATGGTGATGCGCTCGCCATCATCGTCATCGTTTCCACTGCTGCCAGCGTCATTGCCGCCGCCACAGGCCGCAAGCAGAACGCTCGCCGCGGCAATCAAAGCCCAATTGAAATGCTTCATTGGTCCTCTCCAAAGATCAGTTGCCGGACGCGTAACGTCAGCGAGACGTTTTGCAAGACGTTTCACCTGACCGTCACTTTTTTGTCGGTTGTGCCATGATGCTTATTCTAGCCTGAAAGTAATGCGGACTTTCATTGCGGGTCTGTCTACGGGAAGACCGTCACGTCTTGCCGGAATATAGAGCCACTGCCCCAAGGCTCGTTCGCTTGCGCGGGCAAACCGATCATCTGTGCAGGAAACGATATCTATTTCGTCCGGCTTGCCGTCTGCCTTGATGGTAAAATCCATATCGCAGTGGCCGGAGACATCGACACCAACTGGAAAGCTCGGTGGAACGCGGCGACAGGGGATTGGTTCAAAATCAGTCGGCAAGGGACTGGCTGCGGCGTTGAGGCAGGATTGCAAGGCTGCGGCGTCCTTTTGCGCTTGCTCCTTGTTCTCCAGGTTCCAAGCCGCGGCGAGCGTCATCAACTCGCCATGCAGCTTCGTGCCATCAGGCGTGGCCTCTCCTTCGTAACCGCGCAATTCGACTGCCAGGTAGTTCTCTTTCTCGAGCACTACGGAGTAGTCGTAAATTTCTCCCCAAGTCCTCTGAAAGGTGAGCTCGCAGGGCGTCTGGCATTGCCCCAGTGCAGCGAACTTCGGATAACCGCCGATCAACCGTGCGGTCGCACCGGGCGGGTCTGATGATATCGAAACCCGTGTTTCCGGGGCCGTTGTCGTTGCGCAAGCGGCAACCCACGATGCCAGCAGGATGGCCAAGAAGATACGCATGGAAAAGCTCCGGTCGGGCCGAATCTGAACACCAATCCCGTGCTACTTCAAGACCGTACGACGGACTGGATATAACTAGTCAGCGGACGCAAAGCTTGGCCCGGTCATCTGCGTCGATCTGGCGGGCGATCTCGAAGGGGCGATCGGAGGCCAGGAGGACCAACCCGTCTGCGGCCAGCTCCGCGAACTCCGACGCGTCACCATCGGCCAACCAGGCGTCGTCAAGACGCTCGCCCGGTCGGCCCAAAGTGCCGAATGCCGGTTCAACCCCTTCGGCGAGGAGACGATCAAATGCGGCGGCGTCTGGTTCGCGGGTTCCGGTCCAGGCAATCAGGTTTTCGCGTTTGACGCCGAGTTCTTCAAGCCGGCCGATGTCGCGATTGCCTCGCGCGGAGGCCGTCAGCATCATGTCAGGCGCGAGACGAGCCACTTCGCCCGCATCATTGTCATTATAGGTGATCAGGATGGCGTGGTTCTCGGCGCCTGCTGCGCGCACGGCGGATATGATGTTGCGGAAACTGGTGGAGGATTTCCGATCCAGTTCGACGATCGCGTTGTTCTCCACCGCCCAGAGCAACACGTCCGTGAGCTTTGGCGGATTGAAGTCCGTCAGGGTGCCCGCATTGTCGATCAGGCGTGCGCGGGAAATGTCGTCCCAGTCGGTGTCGACTACGGGTCCGTCCAATGTGGTGGTGCGGCCGAGCGAGCGGTCGTGGAGCAGGAACAGGACGCCATCGCGGCTTTCGGCCACGTCAATCTCGAAGACCGTGAAACCAGCCTCAAGTGCGTTTTGCATCGTCTCCAGCGCATTCTCCGGATAGCCGGGCGCCGGTCCAGCACGGTGGGTGGCGATGACCAAGGCTTCGTTTTCGCGCAGACAGTCGAAATAGTCCGGCAAGGGCGTTTGTGCTTGAGCTAGGGCGTTGTCCACTCGCGGTTCTGGTTCGGCGATCAATTCCTCAATCACTTCTCGCGGCAGCGGATTGTCTTCGGGAGCGGTGTTGCTATTTCCACAGCCAGCCAGCACACCAAAAAGCGTTGCAATCACAATTGTTCGCATGGGTTTTGCCCCTGTTTCTTGCCCTCGCATACCTCGCGACCTAAACACGTAATTGCAACAGATTTTCAGCGCACGCCAAAACGGCGGCGCCTGAGGGAGGTACACATGCAAGGCATCATGCAAGACTGGCCGCTGACCGTGGACAAAATCCTGGTCCACGCCAATTTGATCAATCCGACACGCGAGATCGTCACGCGCCGCGTATCGGGGGACATTGTTCGCACCACCTATGCGGACGTCTATACCCACGCCAAACAGGTCTCGAACGCGCTGAAGAGCGGCGGCATTGGTCTTGGTGATCGGGTGGCGACGCTCGGCTGGAATTCCGACCGGCATATGGAGACCTGGTATGGCGCCATGGGCATCGGCGCGGTGCTCCACACGCTGAACCCACGCCTGCACCCGGAGCAAATTGCCTGGATAATCAACCACGCCGAAGACAAGGTGCTCGTCTTCGACATCACCTTCCTGCCGATTGTGGAAGCAATCAAAGACGCCATCCCTACGGTGAAACAGTTCGTGATTTACGCCGGCGCGGAAGACATGCCGGACAACAGCCTCGGCGCCGTGGCCTACGACCTCTGGATCGACGGTCAGTCTACCGAGTGCGAATGGGGCAACTTCTCTGAAGATACCGCCTGCGGACTTTGCTATACGTCCGGCACCACCGGAAACCCAAAGGGCGTACTCTACAGCCACCGGTCTAACGTGCTGCACACCCTGGTGACCATGAGCAAGGATGCCATGGGCATGGGCGCGGCAGACGTGGTTTTGCCCGTGGTGCCCATGTTCCACGCCAATGCCTGGGGCCTGGCCCTGAGCTGCCCGGCGACGGGCGCCAGCATGGTGATGCCCGGCGCGGATATGAGCGGGCCTGCGATCTATGAACTGCTCGATACGGAAAAGGTGACGATCACCGCAGCCGTTCCCACCGTCTGGCTTGGCCTTCTGACCTATCTGCGCGAGAATGATCTGAAACTGCCGCACCTGAAAAAGGTGATCATTGGCGGATCGGCGATCCCTGAAGCGATCCTGCGTGCCTTTGAAATCGAGTATGAAGTCGATGTGATCCATGCCTGGGGCATGACCGAAACGTCGCCACTGGGAACACTTGGCACCCTCCCGCCACATCTGGAGAGCGCCGACATCGACACGCGTATGGCGCAGAAACTGAAGCAGGGCCGCCCGCCCTTCGGCGTCGAGCTGAAAGTGATCAACGATGAAGGTGCCGAGATCGCACGAGACGGCGCGACGTCGGGCAAATTGCTCGTGCGTGGCGCCGCCATTGCGGCGGGATATTTCAAGGGCGATGGCGGCAATGTGCTGGACGCCGATGGCTTTTTCGATACGGGCGACGTGGCGAATATTGACGAATTCGGCACGATGCAGATCACTGACCGCGCGAAGGATGTGATCAAATCCGGCGGGGAATGGATTTCGTCCATCGATCTGGAGAACATCGCCGTGGGCCATCCCAAAGTGGCGAACGCAGCGGCGATCGGAATCTACCACCCGAAATGGGATGAGCGCCCACTTCTGATCATTCAGGCGGCACCGGGCGAGATGCCGGGCAAGGAAGAGATACTGGCGCAGCTTGAAGGAAAGATCGCCAAATGGTGGACGCCGGATGACGTGCAGTTCGTCGATGAAATTCCTCTCGGCGCCACAGGCAAGATCAACAAGATGGCGCTTCGAGAGATGTTCAAGGACTACACGCTGCCTACCGCGTAAGAGGTCACCTTGGAGACGTTCACCAAGCAACTCGGCGACTGGGAGCTGATCGCCGTGCCGGGGCGGGGTGGCGCGCTGGCGGCTTGTCGGCACAAGGGCTCCCCAATCCTGCGTGAGGCAATGGATATTGCTGAAGGCGATGGGTCGGTCATCAACGCGGCGGCTTACCCCATGGTGCCGTTTTGTGGCCGTATCCTCGATGCGCGCCTCGTGTTTGAGGGCGCGGAGTATCTATTGGACCGAAATTTCGCGCCGGAACCCCATGCGATACACGGGACAGGATGGCAGTCGCATTGGTCAATAGATATTGCTGAAGACCGTCTTTCAATGGCGCTGATGGACGACAGTTTGCGCTGGCCTTGGGCCTTCATGGCAGAGCAATCGTTCAGCCTCGATGGCGAGGCGCTTCAGTTGAAGATGAAGCTGATCAATATCGGCGAGCGGCGGATGCCTGCTGGCCTTGGCTGGCATCCCTTCTTTAGCGGCGATGCTGAACATATCCAGGCGGGTGTTGAAGACGCGCCTGCCGGGCCGGATGTAAGCGATGCCGGTCAGTATTGGGCGAGCGATTACGCCTGCGCCGAGCTCGGCAAGGGCGTTTTCACCGACAGGCTTCGTGTGGACTCAGCGTTTTTCTGGCCCGGGCGCAGCGCCGAAATGCTGTTTCGAAACTCCAGAACGGTCACACTGTCCGGCGGAGATACCGCCCATGCGCTGACCGTCTACCGTCCGCCAAACGCGAATTTTGTGGCGGTTGAGCCCCAAACCCATGTGCCGGGCGCCCATTCTCATCCCTATCCGGAGACACTGGGCCTTCGCGCGCTCGCCCCCGGCGAAACACTTCATTTGAGCGCAACTCTCAGTGTTTCCTAGACCTTTGGAGGGCATCGCCTTGGGGCATTCTGGACAAGGTTTGCGCCCCCGCTTAAGTCCTTCAACAACGACATAAATTACTTTCGAGACGGGACTGGGCCCATGTTTGAGAAGATCCTCATAGCCAATCGCGGTGAGATTGCCGTGCGCGTGATAAAGACGTGCCGGCGGCTCGGTGTGAAAACGGTGGTTGTGTATTCCGACGCCGATGCGGGCTCCATGGCCGTGGAGATGGCGGACGAAGCGATACACATCGGCCCGTCTGCGGCGGCTGAGAGCTATCTCGTCATGGACAAGATCGTCGATGCCGTGAAGCAAACTGGCGCAGAGGCGGTCCACCCCGGTTTCGGGTTCCTGTCTGAAAACCCAGACTTCGCGAAACGCCTGGAAAAAGAAGGTATCACCTTCATCGGGCCAAATCCCCATGCCATTGAGGCCATGGGCGACAAGATCAGTTCCAAGAAGCTGGCAGCCGAAGCTGGCGTATCCACTGTTCCGGGGCATATGGGCCTCATTTCAGACACCGCTGAAGCCGTGAAAATCTCCAACGAGATCGGCTACCCGGTGATGATCAAGGCGTCTGCTGGCGGCGGCGGCAAGGGCATCCGCGTCGCCTATGACGACAAGGATGTGGAAGAGGGCTTCCCGGCTGTGATCGCGGAAGCCAAGGCGGCTTTCGGCGACGATCGGACCTTCATCGAGAAGTTTATCCTGAACCCACGCCACGTCGAAATTCAGGTGATGGGCGACAAGCACGACAATGCGATCTACCTGTTTGAGCGCGAATGCTCGATCCAGCGACGTAACCAGAAGGTCATCGAGGAAGCGCCAAGCCCGCTGCTTGACGAAGAGACCCGCAAGAAAATGGGCGAGCAGGCCGTCGCCCTCGCCAAGGCCGTGAATTATGACAGTGCCGGCACGGTGGAGTTTGTGGCCAGCGGCGTCGACAAGAGCTTCTACTTTCTGGAGATGAACACCCGGCTGCAGGTCGAACATCCAGTGACGGAGATGATCACTGGCGTGGACCTCGTTGAGCAGATGCTGCGCGTTGCAGCGGGCGAAAAACTGTCGATCAAGCAGAAAGACCTGAAGATCAATGGCTGGGCCGTGGAAAGCCGCGTTTATGCCGAGGATCCTTACCGCAACTTCTTGCCCTCCATCGGCCGTCTGAAGCGCTACCATGCCACGCCCGAGGGGCCACTGGGCGCAGGTACAGTTCGCGTCGACAGTGGTGTGCGCGAGGGAGACGAAATCTCCATGTTCTACGATCCGATGATCGCGAAACTGGTGACCCATGGCGCGACGCGTGACGAGGCGCTCGATACCCAGGCGGCCGCACTGGACCGGTTCCATATCGAAGGTATCCGAGACAATATTCCGTTCTGTGCGGCGGTTATGGATGAGGCTCGGTTTCGCTCCGGCGACATTACGACGGCCTATATCAAGGACGAGTTTCCCGAAGGCTTTGCAGGCGTTCCGGCGACGGATTTCCAGCGCTCCTTGCTGATCTGCACGGCGGCTTTCCTCCACGCGGTCTATTCCGAGCGCGCGGCGCTGATTTCTGGCCGCTTGGCAGACCCCGAGGCCCCACGTCAGGACTGGGTGGTGATCCTGGGTGATGAGTACCACGCCGTTCATATCGAGCGGGAAGATGGCGGGGCGACCATCACACTTGAGGGAGGCGCCAAACATGTCCTCGTTTCGAACTGGATGCCGGGCACTCACCTGGTTGAGGGCGTCCTGGATGGCGAACCCTTCGCGGTGAAGTTCAGCGACCGGACCGAAGGTTTCGAGCTGCGGCACCGCGGCGTGGCCACCACGGCTCTGGTCTGCACGCCCACCCTCGCAAGTTTCCATGAGCGCCTGCCGGAAAAAGAGAAGCCGGACATGTCCAAGCTCATTGTCTCGCCCATGCCGGGCCTGATGGTGAGTGTGGATGTTGAGGCAGGCCAGGAAGTGAAGGAAGGCGAGGCGGTCTGCGTGGTCGAGGCCATGAAGATGCAGAACATCATCCGCGCCGAAGCCGATGGCACGGTGAAAGCGGTGAATGTGTCTGCCGGCGACAGCGTGGCCGCCGACGAAGTTATGATCGAACTGGCTTAGCGTTGCTCTCGCGAGCGTGAAGCTGGGCTGGCTTGTGGTGGGGCGCGCAATGCCCACCTGCGGCAGAGAGATGACGGCGCGAAGGAGACGGCCATGAGCGAATATACCCCCCCAAAGGTCTGGACCTGGGATAAGGCAAGTGGCGGCCGGTTCGCCAATATCAACCGACCGATTGCTGGGCCGACCCACGACAAAGAGCTGCCGGTCGGCAAGCATCCGCTGCAACTCTACAGCCTGGCCACGCCAAATGGTGTGAAGGTCACCGTGATGCTGGAAGAGCTCCTGCAGCTCGGCCACACCGGCGCGGAGTATGATGCCTGGTTGATCAATATCGGCGAGGGCAACCAGTTCGGCTCCGGATATGTCGACATCAATCCGAATTCGAAGATTCCCGTCATGGTCGACCGGTCCGGCGATGAGCCTGTCCGGGTCTTCGAAAGCGCATCGATCCTCGTGCACCTTGCGGAGAAGTTTGACGCGTTTCTGCCAAAGGACGGCCCCAAGCGCACCGAGACCTTCAACTGGCTGATGTGGCAGATGGGCTCCGCGCCCTATCTTGGCGGCGGTTTCGGCCATTTCTACGCCTATGCGCCGGAGAAGTTCGAGTATCCGATCAATCGTTTCGCCATGGAGGTGAAGCGCCAGATGGATGTGCTCGACCGCAATCTGGCCGAGCGGGAATACATGGCTGGCGACGAACTGACGATCGCCGATTTCGCCATCATGCCCTGGTATGGCGCCCTTGCAAAAGGCCTGCTCTACGACTCTGCCGAGTTCCTGAGCGTGCACGAATACACCAACGTCATTCGCTGGACGGACCAATTGATGGCGCGTCCCGGTTTCCAGCGTGGCCGGATGGTGAACCGGGTGTGGGGCGAGCCGTCGAGCCAGTTGCCCGAGCGTCACGACGCCTCCGACTTTGACACCAAGACAATGGACAAGGTCGGAAGCGAGGACTGATCTCGCGCGAAACTGATTGCCCCGCTGGGTCGCGCGCTTTATTGCCCCGGTAGAGGAATAGGCGAGGGCATAGTAATGGCAGATACGGTTCCAAGTTCCGGTTGGCGGGGCAAGCTGGCAGGGTTTGCCCTGGCGTGGGCAGTCTTTTCGATTGTCTGGTTTGCGTTGGCGGGGCTTGGCTCGCGCTTTGGCCTGTGGAGCTGGCAGTTTGGCCTTGGCCAGATGGTCGGCAATGTGAATGCCGGATATGGCCGATACATCGTCTATCTGTCCGCCCTGTTGGCCGTGGTCGCGTTGATCGTGGCTGTTATCAAGAGCCCGCGCGTGCGCCCAACAATGCTGTCGATCGCGGCCATTCTGATCACGCTGTTCGTCGGCGGGCGCTGGCTCGGCTTCCAACTGACGGCCCTGTCCCTTCCACCCATTCACCAGGCCGCGACGGATTGGGAAGACCCGGTGCCGTTTTCCAGCAATCTGATGACGGTCCGCGAGGAGGCCGGCGCCCTCAACGCGGTTGAGCCCAGCCCTGTCGTACAGCTTCCTGAAGGGGCACGGGAACGCTGGCCCGGCTTCCATGGCAAGACGGTGGCCCAGGTCCAGGAGGACGCCGAGATGGACCCGGCCCTTGCCGGCAAGGATGCCGACGAGAAGGCCTACCCGCCCATGGACACGGTTACAACGATCCTCGCCAAGGACGCAGCCTTCGATATCGCCCTTGCCCTGGTCGAGCGTCGCGGCTGGGAGATTGTCGGTGCCAGTCATGAGGCGGGCCGGATCGAGGCGACCCACACCTCCACCTGGTTCGGCTTCAAGGATGATGTCGCCCTGCGCGTGCGCCCGCTGGAACGCGGTGGCACGGAAATCGACATGCGTTCGGTTTCCCGCGTCGGCCTTTCCGACCTGGGCGCGAATTCCCGGCGCGTGGCCAATTTCATGTACGATCTTGATCGTCTGCTGGGCCAGGCCGAACGCGAGGCGAGCTAACACACCTCCCGGGGCGCGAATTTCCTTGTAAGCCCCGTATCGATCCCCGATATATGCCTTGAAATCCAACAAGGTTTAAGAGGGGATCGAAGCATGGCCGGAACTGCAGTCGTGGAGAGCAGCCCAAGCGCGCTGCAATATCTGGACAAGGCGCTTGGCGGCTTGCGTGAAGTCGGCCTCGCGCCAAAACGCGCGAAAAAAGCCCCCGAGCCGATCGTTGCCCTGCTGGAGCAAATCTCAGAACTCGACCCGGACCGCGTCGCCGCCATCGCGCGCACGCTCGACGAAATGGGCCGCTTCAACGACGTGGTGCGCGAGCAAGTCTCTGGCTTCACGGTGGGCGAGCGCTATGAGGGCATCACCGCGGCGTTCAATTCCATCCGCGACGACGCCAAATCCCTAGTTGACCAGTATGCCGATGGCAAAATCTCCACCATGGAGCGCCTCGGCAATGTCTGGATGAAGATGACGCGCGGCGACATCGCCAGCCGCTTCGGCAAGATCAAGGACCTTTATCTGGAAGTGCAGGATGAGACCGCAAACCAGATTGAGCGTGAACGGACCATCCTGGAAGCCTATCTCGACTTCCGCGGCGCTTTGAAGAATTGCGAAGTTATGGCGCTTGAAGTGCTCAATACTGCCGAAGGCGAGCTTTCGAAAGTGCGCGCCGATGTGAATGCGGCGGTCGCAAAGGTTGCCGGCTATCTGGGCGAGGACCCGGCCGAGCGCGCGAAGCTGGAACTCGCCCGCGACGAGGAGCTGCGCAATCTACAGGCGGAAGAGAAGCGCTATCAGGTCGCCAAGGACCTCTCTGACAACATCACCATCGGCTACAACACATCCGAAGTGGTCATGGCGCGCCTTGTGCAGACGACCAATGCCAAGGAGCGGATTTACGCCCAGTCGGTCAGCTTCTTCGGAACAAATGAGATCGTTCTGACCGCCCTGACGGCGAGCTTCACAGGCCTCCACGGGTTGCATGAAAGCACCGAAACGCTGAACGCGATGAAGCGCGGGGTCGACCAGTCCCTCGAAGTGCTCGCGGAGATCGGCACCGAAGTGCAGGAAGCGGCCACCCGCGCGGGTTATGGCCCCACAGTGTCTGCCGCGTCTGTCAAAGTCCTGGTCGATAGCGTCGTTGCCTATCAGGAGCGCAGCCAGACCATCATCGCCGAGATGCGCACCCTCGCGACGAAGAACAGCGAGGAAATCCGCGAGGCTGTCGAGGATGGCAAGCGCCGTATGACCGAGCTGGTGGAACAGGGCGTGGCCGCGGCGCTTCTGCCCAAATCATAGGTCTAAATTGCGCGTTTCGGCTTCATCCTTTCTCCGCGGGTCTCTGTCATGAGCGATGCCATGGATGGCGATATCCCGAGCGAGAAGGCCCCGGCTGACGACCTGCCGGGCAAGCCGCAGAGCCTTGATGAGGTTTTGGTGGCCATGGATGTGGTCGACACGCTGCGCCACCGCGATCAGATCTTCCTGCGCGAGATCGACAAGGTGGGCCGGGAAGATGATCTGGTGGAACGGCTTCAGGAAATCTACGCAGCGCAGGGCATGGATGTGCCCGAAGACACGATCCGCGAAGGCGTGCGCGCCATGGCGGAAAAGCGATTTGAACATTCGCCTGCAAAGCCGGGATTTCTGCGCAGACTTGCAATTATCTACATTACTCGGGATCGCTGGTGGAAGCCCGTGGCGGGCGCACTGGCTGCGCTTACACTGGTTGGCGGCACCTATCAGGTGGGTGTGGCCATGCCACGGGCCGCTGCCGAACGGGCCGCCATTACGGAGCTGACCGAGACTCTTCCCGCAGCGTTGACTTCGGCCCATGCAAGCGTGGTGGAGGTGGCTGCAACCGACACCGGCATATCCCGCGCCAGGGCGCTTCTTCAATCCGGGCAAAACGCCCTCGAAGACGAGGATCGCGACGCCGCCCAAGCCGCGATTGATGGTCTCTCGAATTTGCGCCGGGAGATCGCATCGGAATACCGGGTGCGGGTGGTGAACGATCCCGATGACCTGTCGGGCTTCTGGCGCGAACATGACGACATTCCCGGCGGGCAGAGCTTCTACCTTGTCGTTGAGGCCGTCGATCCGCTGGGCAATGTGGTCAACGTCACCGTGACAGATGAAGAAACCGGCGAGACCAAAAGTGTTGGCCGGTGGGGGCAACGTGTCTCGCGGACCGTGTTCGAGGGTGTGGCCGCTGACAAACGCGATGATGCCATCATACAGGATGCCGTGATCGGTGGGAAAAGTCCCGGCGCGCTGGAGCCAACTTACAGTGTCTCGACGCCCGGCGGCGCCGTGACGGTGTGGTAGGGGAGCGCGTGCATGTCCAGGCGAATTGATGGCCGTTCTGCCTTGCGCCGATTTGATGGCGTAATCTCAGATACGCGAACGGAACTCGGCGAAGCGATTGAGGCCGCTGAGGAAGTCTCGCGCGACATTGCCGAAGTGCGCCGGCGCCAGGCCGCAGCTTATCGGGAACTGGCCGCAATCCAGATTGATGAGGCGGACACGCCCCAGGAAATCGCCAACCTTGAACGGTTGGATGCCGACGTCAGCGCGCTGATCGCCGAGCATGATTCCTATCTCGAAACCTTGCTGGCTGACCTTGAGGCCGCCGCCGAGACGCTTTCGACCCTCGAAGAAGACCGCCGCACCGCGGCGGCAGACCTCGACAGCGCGATCGCCGCCTACGAAACCAAGGTTGACGAGGTTGAGGCCGCCCTGGAGGAAGACCCGACCTATCTCGCGCTCGTCTCCGCCGTCTCGGAAGCCGAAGCGGTGAGCGAAAAGGCCCACGCCAAACTGGAACTCGCCCGGTCCGATATGCAGGAAAAGGGCGAGGTGTTTCGAACCGATCCGCTGTTCATGTATCTCTGGAAACGTCGCTACCGGACAGCAGACTACAAGGCGGGGAACTTTTTCCGCGTCCTTGATGGTTGGGTCGCAGGGCTCTGCAGTTACGAAAAATCCTATCGCAATTACGAGCGCCTCGTGGAGCTGCCCGAATGGCTGGAAGGCCATGTGGCGGCCATGGATACGCGCCGGGACGAGGCGGCCAGCGCCCTGGCCGAGGCTGAAGCCGCCGCTCTGACCGAAGCTGGCGGCGATGCCCTGGCCGAAACCGTCGATGCTGCCCGCGCGCGCCTGACCGCTCTGGACGCGGATATCGCCGCCGCCGAAACCGCCCATCTCGATATTGCAGGCCGTCAGTCCGCTGCGGAACGGGGAGAGGCCGGGCCGGCCTACGAAGCGCGTCAGCGCCTGGCCAATGCCCTGAAGCAGCGTGCCATTCCGGACCTGCGCGTCCTCGCGGCGCAAACTGTAACGCCCGCAGATGACGGCATCGTCGATGCGCTGGTGGGCCTGCGTAAGGACGAAATGTCCATGGAATTGCGCATGGACCAGGACAAGGGCCTTCCGGTGCGCCGCCGGGCAGATTTGGCCCGTCTCGAAGCCTTCCGCCGCGCCTTCAAGGCCGCCCAGCTCGATTCCGGCTATGCCAGTTTCAAAGCCTCCTCCGTGGATGATGTTCTAGCCCGGCTCGTCTCTGGCCGGTTGGAAGCCCATGATGCGGTGCGCCATCTGCGCCGGGGCATGCGCCGGTCCAGCCCGCGCACCGATCCGCGCTTTGGCGGGCCGCGCCGGGCCCGAACCGTGGGTCTGCCGGATGTGGCGGTTGGGATCGGCATGGAAATCCTCAAGGAGATGGGCCGTTCGGGCTCGCGCCGCGGTGGATTTGACCTGGGCGGAATGGGCGGGGGCGGTTTCCCTGGCAGCCTGCCGCGCGGCCGGCGCACCAAACGCTCCATGCCCCGCAGCCCCAGCCGGGGACGGCGCGGCAAGTTCAAGACCGGCGGCGGATTCTGAGACAGACGCGACAACAGTCGGATGGAATAGGCCGGTCCAGCGGCGTGTCGCGCGCGCCCGGATTGGACCCAAAAGCTCGGCGATTGGGCCCCGCTGCTGGGTCTTGAGTTGCTTTGACGAGTGTTCATGCGTCTCATTCGCAATCAATTGATCCGCGCTCCTGCTTTGGAGGCAGGGCATTTGGGTCGTTTGCTTGGTTTGCTTTGGAACGAGATGCGGCGTCGGGTGGTGGTTCGGGCGGGTCCTGCGGTGGGCGCCAGCCGCGGTTCAGCACAGTGAGGGCCAGGCGTTCAGCTTCGAAATAGCTGGATGTGGCGAGGTCCAATGGGCCACCGCGCGCAAGGCTGGGCACCGTGCCGAGACGCAAGGCAGCAGCGGCGCGGCGCGCGCGCCAACGGGCCAGGCGCCGGGCATGGTGCTGGGGCCGCTCGAGCACGTCGGCCAGGGCGGCGAACCGGGCGGCCAGGCGCGCAGCCGGCATGGCAGGGGCGGGCTCTGGCGACGTGTTGCCGGACCTGGGGTCGGGGGCTTGGCCGGACACCTCGCCCTCCCAATGGCCGATGGCGCCAAGCCTTTTCTGGAGAGCGTTCAGGCTCTCACAGCGGTCAAAAACAGGGAAAACCGGCGTTTTATGCGTGTTTTCACGGGGACTCGCACTGGCTGCGACCTGACGGGAACAGGGCGCCACCGCGATCTGTCCGGCCATGTAGACCAGCAGGCGCCGGACGAACAGTTCCAGAAAATAGAGCTCACGGCAGGCGGACCTCCAGACCCCGCGCAACACATGGGACCCCAGCGCGCCAGAGGGCGCGGCCAGCGCCAGCGCTCCCTCAAGGCGCCGGGCGGCATATCCAAGGCTCCAGGCCAGGCTCGCACGGTCATTCGGTGTCATGGGCGGCAGTTTAGGGGCGGGGGAAGGTGGGTCGGATTGAAGGTGGCAAGAGAGGGCCGAGTTTGGCCTGAAATTGAAGACTGGGCTGATAGTGGCGGCCGGCTTAAGTCGGCCCAAGAAGGACGCTCGACGATATTCCGAATCCATGGATCGATAAATTGGTCATAGCTATAAATCCCTGGATATTTCGATGAGACCTTGGCAGTTTGCCGTGCGTCGTGGGGAACGGGAATGTCACTGGGAACCATCTACTACATCACGCAGATTGTTGCTGTGTTGCTCATCTTTCCGACGCTGGTGTTTCTCGCAATCCAGAACCGGCAATCGCAAAAGCAGATGGACCGCGCCAACAAAATCGCGCGCGCTGAGTTTTCCGGTGAAATCATGCGCAACAATATGGAGCTGTTGTCGCGCATTGTTGATGATGTGGAACTCGCCCGCGCGTTTCGCGAGCTTACCGTCGAGAACAAACGGATCGAAAATCCGGATACATTGTTCCGCCTCTTAATGTGGTTCTCAAACTACTCCAATTTATGGTTGGATACGATGGCGGCACATGAGAAAGACCTGGTCGACGAAGACGTGGTCAAGATTGTTTCAGCTGCTCAGGGGTTCCATTTGACCTTCCCGGTCGTTTGGGGTGCCCAAGCGCGAATAATGGCACAGCGTGAAATGGACGCAGAGAGCTTTGAGGCCATCATGTCGCGCATGGCCGCCCTCCGCGACAAGGTGCAAGTGCGCCGGTGGAGCGACGCCGACAAATACACACAGCATGGAAAACGAGGCTCCACCGAGGCGGCGGAGGAGCCTGGCGTATTGACCCTCGAAAGTATTTACTACATCACGCAGATCATCGCTGTGTTGCTCGTTATCGGCTCGCTTCTCTTCGTTGGCATTCAAATCCGGGACAATTCGCGGGCACTCACTGACCAAAATCGCTGGAACCGGGTGTCCGCTATTTTGGACGCGCAAATGGCTCACGCTGAACACCCGCACGTTCTGGAGGCGTTTAACAAAACCGCTCCACAAGCATGGAAAGGCTTTATCACGGACCTCAGCCAGGCATGGGGCGTGACCTATGAAGACGCTCACATTGTTGCCTGGACCCAAGGCGTTTATCTGTGGACACATTGGGGGCAATACAGGTCCATGAAAACCAAGGCGGATGAGGCAGAACTGCGCAACATCATTCTGACTTGGTACACAGCTGAGCCGATGAAGTCTGTATTTGCGCATCCCGTCAGTCAGGCGCTGTATGACCCGGACTTCAACGCGTGGGTGGGAAATATCTTGAAGTCGGCACCGGGGCAGAATGCGCCTGCGCCGAAGGAACCCGGAGCTTGACCCTCGAAACGCTTTGTAAGGATCAAGCGCGAACCCAAACGTCGCCCCAAATCAGTCACTGGTGGCAAACGGCAGAGGGGTAGTGCCAACCCTATATTGGGGCGGGCCACTGGCCCGCCATAGGTTCCCCGGTGAAGCAACGCCGGCGGGCCGAGGCCCGCACTACTCTGCGTTAACCGAAGTGCTTGCTCAGCCGGAGACCCTGGCCCTGGTAGTGGCTACCGGTGGCGCCGTAGAGGGTTTTGGGTTTGCTGGCCATCGGCTCAAACACCAGTTTGCCGACGGGCTGGCCGTCTTCGATGATGAAGGGAACGTCCCGGGTACGTACCTCCAGCACGGCCCGTGAACCGCCTTCATTGCCGCCGAAACCGGGATCGAAGAAGCCGGCATAATGGGCGCGGAACTCGCCGAGTTCCGGGGCGATGGGCGCCATTTCGGCGGCCTGGGTCGCGGGCACTTTCACCTGTTCCTTGCTGGCGAGGATGTAGAATTCCTCGGGCTGGAGCACGACGCGGCCGCGATGGGTGTAGACCGGCTCCCAATAGTCCTTCGGGGCATGGCCGCCGACCTTTTGCAGGTCCACTACGCTGGCGTGGCGGCGCGCGCGCCACCCCACAGGTTGGTCATCGGGGCCGGACAGATCGACCGAAAAGGTCAGGTCCCGCGTCGGCGTGAACGGGCCCCGGCGCAGGCGCAGCTGGTTCAGCCGGTCGCCCTGGCGCGCGAGGATGGAAAAGGTGCGCGGGGAAATCTCCACATAAAGCGGGCCAGTATAGCCTGCGGGCACATCGTCAAAGGCTTCGCCTTCATCGGTGATCAGGCGGGTGAAGACATCAAGCCGGCCGGTGGAGCTTTTCGGATTGGCCCGGCCATGGATATCGCCGGGCAGGGCGAGGCGTTCTTCCAGCAAAGCGAGGTAGACGCAGCCGGTTTCCAGCACGGCGCCTTTCGTGATGTCCATCCGGTGCATCTGCAGGTCGCTCTCATGGAGCAGTTTGCCAATTGTGCGTCCCTTGCCGGGCAGGAAGCTGGCGCGGATGCGGTAGACCAGATCGGTCAGCCGCAGGTCTAGGCTGGCCGGCTGGACCTGGGCGGGATTGATCTGCGCATCTGCCTCCAGCGCGCCAGCGGCGATCATCGCTTCGATTTCATGGTCGGCGAGGACGCCGTTTGAGTGGGTCATGGGTCTAGGCTGCCTTTCCTGGCCCGCCGCGCTGCTTTATGTCTGCGCGATCAAATCCACAAGGACCCTTCGCTTATGCCCGATTCTGGCGATCCCAAAGCCCCCCGCCCCCTCAGTGCACAGACCAATCTGGTGCGCGGGGGCCTGATGCGCTCTGAGCATGGCGAGACGGCAGAGGCGATGTACCTGACATCCGGCTATGTGTACGACAGCGCAGAGCAGGCCGCCGCGCGCATGGCGGGCGACGAGCCGGGCTTTGTTTATTCGCGCTATGCCAACCCCACGGTGCGGATGCTGGAAGAGCGCCTTACGCTGTTGGAGGGGGCTGAGACTGGGCGGATAACGGCCTCGGGTATGGGAGCCATTTCCTCGGCGATGCTGTCGCCCTGCGTGGCGGGAGACCGGGTGGTTGCGGCAAGTGCGTTGTTCGGGTCGTGCCGGTGGATTGTTGCGAACCTGATGCCGCGCTTTGGGATCGAGACCGAGTTTGTCCAGGGCGATGATCTTGACGCGTGGGCTGAGGCCTTGTCGCGGCCCGCCAAACTTGTTCTGGTGGAGAGCCCGGCGAATCCGCTGCTCGACGGGGTGGATATCGCGGCGGTGGCGGAACTGGCCCATAAGGCTGGCGCTAAGCTGGTTGTCGACAATGTGTTCGCCACGCCCGTATTGCAAAAGCCGCTGGAGCTTGGTGCGGATCTGGCGGTGTATTCGGCCACCAAACACATGGATGGGCAGGGCAGGGTGCTGGCCGGGGCCATTCTGGGTCGCACGGACTGGATTGAGGAGCATGTGGACCCATACTTGCGCCACACCGGACCGGCGGCTTCCCCGTTCAATGCCTGGGTGGTGCTCAAGGGGCTGGAGACGCTTTCATTGCGGGTGGAGCGCGCGAGTGAGACGGCTGCGCGGCTTGCGGATGCCGTCGCGGGCCACCCGAACGTTGCCGCCGTGCGTTATCCCCACCGCGCCGATCATCCACAGTACGACATCCACAAACGCCAGATGACAGCAGGCGGAACATTGATGGCCGTGTCCCTGAAGGGCGCGCGGGCCGAGGCATTCCGGTTCCTGAACGGGCTGGGCCTCGTTGATATCTCTAACAATCTGGGCGACACCAAATCGCTGGCCTGTCATCCTGCCTCGACCACGCACCGGGCGCTGTCAGAAGATGAACGCGCCGCCATGGGGTTGGATGAAAGCTGGGTGCGCCTGTCCATCGGGCTCGAAGATGCCGGCGATCTTGAGCACGATCTTCTGTCAGCGCTTGACGCGGTTTGAGACACGCCTGAGAAGCGAGTGAATGTCCCGCGGAAAGCCCTCTCCCTCCTATGAAGCCGAAACGGACGGTATCATTGTGCGCGTTGTGCCGCGCTTTCTGCATGACGAGTCCGAGCCGGCCAAGGCCCGCTATGTCTGGGCCTATACGGTGGAGATCGAAAATGCGTCCGAGCAGACCTGGACATTGACCACCCGGCATTGGCGGATCGTGGATGCTCTCGGACGGGCCCAGAATGTGGATGGAGAAGGCGTGGTCGGGCAGACTCCACGCCTGGAGCCCGGCGAGAGCTTTCGCTATACGTCCGGATGCCCGCTTGCCGCGCCGTCTGGCATCATGGGCGGCAGCTATGACTTTGCCGGCGATGATGGCGCGCAACTAACGGCCCAGGTGCCGACATTCTCTCTCGACAGCCCCTACGACCAGGCCCGGCCAAGCTAGTTCGACGTCTTCGGTAGTCCGATTGAACGCGATGACATGTGCAGGGGAACAGCGCGGTCATTTTCAAAGTAAAACAGGCCATTGAGCCAGACGGCCCGCATTCGAAAATGCCCGGTTGCCAAGCTCTGCAGGATTGACCAATAGGCACCCATGACTCAAACGCACACACCTCTCGAGCAGGCGAGCGCCCTCGATCCCCAATTCTACACACGCCAAGACGTCTATGACTTCGAACTGTCGCAGATCATACGTCCCTCCTGGCAAGTGATTGCCCCGGCGAGCAGTGTCTCTGGCACGGGCGATGTCATCTCGCGGGATATTGGCGGCGTTCCAATCGTGGTGGTGCGCTCTTCCACCGGGCAATTGAACGGCTTCTACAACATCTGCCCACACCGCGCTGGTCCGCTCGCGACGTGCGATGCCCGCGGGCTCAAGCGCCTTCGGTGCGGCTATCATGGCTGGGCCTATGATTTTGACGGCAATCTGAAGATCGCCCCGGAAATGCAGGATGCCGAAAATTTCGATCGCGCGAACATCCGCCTGACACCGATTGATGTGCGCGAGTGGAACGGACTCGTTATGGCTCGCATCGGCGAAGGGGTCGCGTTTGACACGCTCTATGGCGGTATCGAGGACATTGCCGGACCGGGCGCGCTCGACAACCTCACCCACCACACGGCCCGGCTCTTTGACGTGAAGGCGAACTGGAAGGTCTACGTCGATAACTTCCTGGAGGGGTACCACTTGCCCTTCGTCCATCCGGGACTGACCCAGCTTGTCGACTACACGGACTACAAGACCGAGCTTGGCCCGTGGTGGTCGCTCCAGCGCTCACCCGTGGAGGAGTCCGGGCCCTATGCGGCGGGGGAGGGGCTGTACTTCTTTGTGTATCCCAATGTGATGCTGAACATCATGCCGGGACGCCTCCAGACCAATCGGGTTGTCCCCACCGGGCTGGACACCTGCCAGGTCGAGTTTGATTTCTACTACGCGCCGGGGGCGGAAGGGCGGGCCCCGGAAGATCTGACCTTCTCAGATCAGGTGCAGGAAGAAGATCGGCTGATCTGCGAACACGTTCAAAAGGGGCTAAGCTCAACCGCTTACAAACCCGGGCGCCTCTCTCCGTCTCGCGAAGGCGGTGTGTGGCACTATCAAAACCTGCTGCGCAGCGCCTATGCGGCGGCCGGCTTGGCCGAGACCGCGGCTTGAGTGACATCGCCTCACCCACTGCAAAGCCTCTTGGGTTCTGGAGCTGCTGGTCTCTGACCGTGGGCATCATGATCGGCTCGGGCATATTTCTGTTGCCCTCTGTTCTTGCGCCCTACGGTTTGATGAGCTTCGCGGGATGGGCGCTTACGGGAACCGGCTCGATCTGCCTCGCGCTCGTCATTGCGCGCCTCGCCGGGCGCACGTCCCGCTCAGGTGGGGTTTACCGATATGCCCACGATGCGTTTGGTGACTTGCCCGGCTTTCTGATCGCCTGGGGATATTGGGCGGCTTATTGGATTGCGATGCCGGCCATGGCGATTGCCTTTGTCGGCTATCTCGGCGTCTTCCTGCCTGCGCTCAAGACGCATCCGGCGGGGCAGGCAGCGATCGCGCTGGCCCTGATCTGGACTGTGACCCTGATCAACATCCGGGGCTTGCGAGAAGCTGGCTTCGTGCAGTTGGTCATGACCGTGCTGAAGCTTGTGCCCCTGGCGCTCATCATCGGATTGGCCGCCGTTTCGGGCGAGCCTGAGAATTTGCCTGAGTTCAACCCGCAAGAGGGCAGTATGCTCTCGCTGCTGGCGGCGACCGCGCTGCTCACCATGTGGGCCTTTTCCGGTCTTGAGGCCGGCACGATGCCTGCGGGTGACGTTACTCAGCCGGAAAAGACCATCCCTCGGGCGATCATTGCCGGCACCGTGACGGTCACCTTCGTTTACATCGCGTCCACACTTGCGGTCATGCTGCTTGTTCCTGCCGACACGCTCGAGAACTCCACCCAACCCTTTGCGGATGCGGCGCGTGGGCTTGGCGCCTGGGGGCCTGGCATGGTGGCGATTGGCGCGATGATCTCGACAGGGGGCGCGCTGAACGGAACTGTCTTCGTCGCGGGGCAGTTGCCGATGGCGGTCGCAGTCGATGGATTGGCGCCAAAGGCGCTGGCGAAACGCAATGCTGGCGGCGCGCCGACCGTATCGCTTCTGATGGGCGCCGCCCTCGCATCCATCCTGCTCCTGGCGAACTATACGCGTGGCCTGGTTGAGCTGTTCACCTTCCTCATCATGATGAGTACGGCGACCATTCTTGTGCCGCTCTTTGTCAGCGCTCTGGCGGAGCTTCGCGTCTCCTGGGCGAGCCAGAAGGCCTGGGCCGGCATAGCGGGGCTGACGCTGCTCTATACCACCTTCACCATTATCGGGTCCGGGCTGGGTGTGCTGGCCTGGGGCGCGCTACTCTTCGCGGTTGGCGTACCCGTCTACTATTTCGGCAAACAGATTGGCCGCCACACCCCATAGTGTGCGAAATCAGTTCGGGCTTTTGTCCAGATCACCAATATCGAGGATCGGGGCAGCGTCGAGGTCTTCCGCGTCGAGCAAGGCTGCCACGCGCTCAAGGGCGGAAACGAGCATGGACTGGTGCCAGTCCGGAAGCGTTTCAAACCGGGTCTGAAACGTGTCCTGCAGCAGGTCCGGCGCAGAGGTGATAACGCCTGCACCATCCGGCAGCAGCCTCAGCCAAACCCGGCGTCTATCTTCCTCGCAGCGCCGCCGTTCGATCAGGCCCCGTCCGACCAGCTTGTCAGCGATGCTGGTGATGGTCGCGTGCTTGAGCTGGGTCAGCTTGGTGATGTCACCGGCGGAGGTCTCGCCGCGCTCACTGAGGATTTGCATCACAAGCAGTTGCGATGGGGTCAGTCCGGCAATTGAGGCCAGCCGTTTGGAGGCGTTTTCGGTGCGCCGCTGAATCTGCCTGAGGGCGATGAGCGCATCGTCGGAGCGTTTCGTCATGATTTGAGTTCTACATCTGAAAGAAGGTCTTTGCCGAGCGCCGATTTCAGCGGTGCCAGGTAGGGGGCGAATGGGCGCCACTGGCCCTGTCCGGATCGGTTGATGGGCGCGCGAACCTGCTGTGAACTGGCGGTGCGTACGGCCCTGTCAGTCTTGTGGAAATCGACACAGCCAGGCTCAAATGCCAGGCCGCAATGGTCAAGAATTCGGCGCACCTGCCCTTCGAGATCATCGAGGACGTCCTCATGCTGAACCCGAAGAATTCGTCCCTCCGGCAACACCTGTTCCCAATGATCCATCAAGTCGACATAGCCGCGATAGTACGCGCCGATTTCCGCTAGTCCGTAGGTGAATTCCTGACCCTCGGCGAAAAGTTGTTTGTAGCCTGACCAGCAGCAATCGAGCGGGGCACGCCGGGCATCGATGATTTTCGCATTCGGCAGGATCAGGTGGATGAGGCCGATATGGCGGAAATTGTTGGGCATCTTGTCGGTAAAGAAGGGCGCGCCGGCCCGGTGGATGCGGGTGTTTTCGACATAGTCTTCGCCGAGCGCGCGCAGTTCGTCTTCGGAAAGGTCGTGGAGAATGCGCGGGTATCTCTCCCGATCACTCACCAGATTTCGCCCCCGCAGGCGATGGGCCAGGGACAGGATATTGGGCAGCTCCAGCGTGCCATCGACTTCACTGTGAGAGGCGAGAATCTGCTCGATCAGGGTGGAGCCTGCACGCGGCAGGCCGACGATGAAGATCGGGTCCGGCGCTGGATGGCCCTTGCCCGATTGCGCGGCGAACAGGTTTGGCGTGCAGTGACGCTTCTGCGCGTCAAATTCGGCTTCCATTTGCTCAGTCGTGTACCGGGTCTGCTGGCGCTTGAGATCGTTGCCAAGGGCATAGTTCCGGAAGGCCGCGCCGGTGTCCCCGCGATCCTCGAACGCCTTGCCCAGGGCAAAGGCGATGTGGACGCGGGACATGAAACTGAGATCCGCAGAGCCTTGCGCAGCCTCCATGGCCGCGAGTTCGGCATCTGTGAACCGATAGGTCTTCAGATTGGCGAGGGCATACCAGGCATCGCCATGGTGGGGTGTTGTCTTCAGGGCCTCGCGGTAGCTTTCAATGGCGGCTTCACCTTGCCCGTGGGTTTTCAGGGCATGGCCACGCGAGGTCAGCGTCGCTGGGTCACCTGGCAGTCTCGCCAACACGCCATCGAACAGGACTATGGCCGTCTCATAGTCGCCCGACTGCATGCACTCGATGGCATAAAGTGACTGGAAGACAGGGCTGTGTGGCTCACGCTCGAGCAGCGCCTTGGCGGCGGCAAGGGCCGCAGCAAACTTCTGGCGTTTGCGCAGTACCTGAATGTGGTCGATACGGAGTTGCAGCGTGTCAGGCGACAGTTTGATGGCCGCATCCAGCAGGACATCGGCATCCTCATGCACCCCCAGTCTTGATCCGATATCGGCAAGTAGGCGCATGCCTTCCACATTGCGAGGGTTCTGCTGGAGAAATGCGCGCGCGATTTCTTCTGCGCGCAGGATACGCCCCTCATGGATGTGGTTTGTCACGGCCAGAAGTGGCTTGGGCAAGCTATTCAGGCGGGTAAGCTGGGCCTCGGCCTGGGCAGCCTCGGCCTCGCGGCCAGATGCCCGCAGCAGTTTCACTTGGGCACTCCAACTGGCGGTGAGTGCCGGGTTGCACCGCGTTGCGGACTGATAAGCAATCAGGGCGGCCTCCGGCGCGCCCATCGCGGCTTGAAGGTGGCCCTCTTCCTGGTAGGCGCGGCCATAGTCGGGCGACAGCGCTTTCAGTGTCTCAAGACGCTCGAGCGCGTCAACGTGATGGCTGAGATACCGGGCGGCAACCACTGCAATGTAAAGCGCATCCGTGTTGTCAGGTGCACTCTCAAGCACGCCCAGAACCAGCCGCTCGGAACCGGCAAAATCACCGCGTTGCAGGGCGTCGCGCGCGGCGGTGAGCGTGTCTGCTGTGTCTGTCATTGCCCGTTTCATAAACAGGCAGCGCCCCGACGGATCAAGGCGCTGCCAATAGGATTCAGAGTGCGTGGAGACTTAGAAGTCGTAGCCCACACGCACGCCAACTGTGCGCGGACGCAGGGGCGTTACGCGCTCGCGGTCATTGATGAATGTGTTGCTGAGTTCAGCATACTCATTCGTCAGATTGGTTGCGAAAAGCTCCGCTGACCATTGGTCGGCCGTTACGCCGAGTGTGCCGCCCAGCGTGACATAGCCGTCAATGTCGGCGCTATTGATCTCGATGATGTCACTGCGGCTGTCATCTGAGAACACGATCTGCGGCATGATGTGAGCCGTGAGGGACGAGCCGCCAATGCGACGCTCGAGATCCCATTCATACCGCGCGCGCAGATTACCCTGATAGGGAGGTGCGAAGGCAAGCTCAGCGCCCAGCAGCACGTCATCGGTTGGCGTGAGCACTTCTGTGATCTCCGTGTCGAGCAGGGAGAACGCACCGGCAATCGTCAGGCCATTGATGGACGCAGGCGCCCAGGTGAAGTCGCCTTCAACGCCGCGGATTTCCGCATCGGCCGCATTGTCGGAGAAGAAGAGGTTCACAATGGATGGATCGAAAATGGTGGTCTGCAGACCTTCCACATCGACAAAGAAAGCCGAGCCATTAAAGCGCAGCGAATTGTCGAAGAGTTCCGTTTTCCAGCCGAGTTCGTAGTTGGCCACCTCGTCGGTATCCACCGCGAATGGCACGGTGAATGTGCCGGCCGCATTCGAACGACCGCCGGGACGGTTGAGCAGGCCGGGACGGAAGCCTTCGGAGTATGTGGCGTAGAACAACGTGTCTGCCGTCGGGGTCCACGTGCCGGTGAACTTGTAGATCACGCCATCTGTCGAGGCCGTGTCAGGGGCGCCGACGGCGTTGCCCGGGGCGAACTGGGCCGAGATGTTCGTGCCGAACGCCTGGGCATCTTCAGTTGCACCGAGGTTGAAGAAGGACGAGTTCGCCGAGCCTTCAAGATCGACTTCCACATCGTACCAGCGTGCACCCACAGTGACGGCGAACTGGTCGCTCAGGTCAAATGTCGCTTCGCCGAAGACGCCGAGTTGTTCATCGGTGCGCCGCACATCGTTGCGGAAGATCACACCTTCGGGGAACGGACCGGGCAGGCTGAAATAGCCAGGTGCAGCATTGCCCACTTCACCCGTGACAGCGGTGTTGGTCAGCGGGAAATTGGGGCCAAAGCCGACAACACCGTTGAAGCCAATCACGCGCTCCGAGCCGGGATACGTAAAGTCGTTCAGTTCTTTCAGCTCCAGGTCGGAATAGAAGGCACCGAACGTGGCGCGCAGGCGGTTCTCTGCCGGCGTGTTGAAGCGCAGCTCGTGGGTCTGCACCGTTGTATCGGTGGCTGACTTCACGAACAGGGCCGGGTCCTGACAGGTGCCGGTCGGGCCAGCGGCGCCGGGGTAGCTCACCGAGCCGTCGCAAATGTAGTAGGGCAGGTACTGACCGACAAAGAGGTAGTCGGAATAGTCCACGGTCTGGTCGGTTGTCCGCTCCGTGAATGCGCCGGTGTAGACCGCTTCAAGCGCGCCGAGGCTGCCTTCCAGCGTCCAGCTCGTATTGTGGAAGCTGTCTTCGACCGTATCGTCGGAGAAGCGCTGGATGTCGTAGTCATCCAGTTCGGGGTCGGCAAAGAAGACGCCGTCACTGTCGATCTGCTGGCGCGCATGGCTGACCAGCAGGCTCCAGTCATTGTTGAATTCATAAAGGCCCGCGGCGCGGAAGCCCGCATAGGTCGTGTCGTTGAAGTCGTTTTCGACCAGTCCGGCATTGTTCGCCGAAATGAAGGTGACGTTGGAAAGATCGGCGCCGGCCTGGAAGCCAGCCCGGCCAGCCGAGACGGGGACGCCATTGGCGCGCACAGTACCGGCAGGACGGAAGCGCGCGGACTCAATGGCTGAACGGGTGCCGCCAACATTGTCGATGTAACCGCCTTGGCGGTCCGTGTAGACCACGCCGCGCAGCGCGAGCTGGTCGGTAACCGGCACATTCAATACGCCTTCGACGCTGTTGCTCATCTCACCGCCATCGGTGAACGACACCGCTGCTTTCACAGCGCCTGAGACGCCGTCGAAATTCGGCTTGTTGGTGATGAGGCGTACTGTGCCGGCCTGGGAGCTGGCGCCGAACAGCGTGCCTTGCGGGCCTGAAAGCACTTCCACGCGTTCCAGGTCGGCGGCGTACACGTCCAGGTTCCGGCCGGGTTGGCCGAGGGGCTGTTCGTCAAGATAGAACGCCACGTTTGGCGCCAGGCCGGCAACGCCCGCGGTCGTCAGGTTTGGCGTGGTAGAGGCGAGTCCCCGGATGTAGATGGTGTTCTGGCCAGGGCCGGAGCCGCCAGCAGTTACGCCTGGCAGCTGCACCAGATAGTCGGTGAAGTTCTTGACGCCGAGCGCTTCCAGCTCCTGCTCTCCCAGGGCGTTCACCGCCACGGGAATGCTCTGGGCGCTTTCGGCGCGTTTCGTGGCCGTGACGGTAACCGGAGCAAGGCGCCGCGTCTCGGCGGTCTCAGCCTCTTGCGCCGCGGCGCTCAGGCCAAAGAAGCCGCCTATGGCGATCAAAGAGACGCCACTCATAAGTCTGTTCATAATTGTTTCCCTCAGTTCTTTCAGCTCGCGCAGGCCCACGCCGCGCTCGCAGGGCACACCAGAATCGCGATGGTCGATGGATGCGCCTTCATAACAGATACTTCGACGGTGGAAACATCTGCGGCTGACATTGCCCGGAAATGCCTGAGAAGCATCCAAAATCTGTTGTATTTTTGTCGCGACCCTTTGTCCGCGCTGCAGCGATTTACTTTGAAGGCCGACGCAATTGGTGCATGACAAAGCGAACGGAACAAAGCGACCTTACCCCATGCCAGACTCTGAACTGCCCCCACGCCCGGACGTGGACTGCCCTACTGATTACGAAGCGGGGCAGGACAATGTCGATGTGATGGGGCTTGATGTTCACAATCCTGTCTTCTTCCTCGCAGCGAGCCTTGTGCTGGTGTTTGCGGGGCTCACCCTGGCCTTTCCGGAGACGTCCGGGGCGTGGCTGATGTCGGCTCGCAGCTTCACATTGGACACATTCGACTGGCTGTTTGCCGCGACCCCAGTGGTGGTTTTCCTGTTCTGTCTTTCGCTAGCGATTTCCCCTCTGGGACGCATTCGGCTCGGTGGTCAGTCCGCTCGACCGGAGTTTCGGTTACACTCGTGGGTGGCCATGTTGTTCGCCGCAGGAGTCGGGATCGGCTTCATGTTCTGGGGCGCTGCTGAACCCCTCGCTTACCATACAGACTGGTTTGGAACGCCCCTCGGCGCTGTGCCAGGAACCGAAGCTGCCGACCGTCTCGCGTTCAGTGCAACACTGTTCCATTGGGGACTGGCGCCCTGGGCAATCTACGCGGTAGTCGGCCTGTCCCTGGGCTTCTTCGCCCACAATAAAGGTCTGCCCTTGTCCATGCGATCTGCTTTTTATCCACTTCTGGGAGAGCGGGTTTGGGGCTGGCCGGGTCACCTGATTGACCTCTTCGCTGTCGTCTCAACAATTTTTGGCCTGGCCACTACGATTGGCCTTGGCGGGACGCAGGCCGCGAGCGGGCTTGCCTACATGTTTGATCTGGAGCCCAGCATCTGGATGCAGGTTGGGTTGATCGGCGCCATGACCGGCCTTGCCGTGATCTCCGTCATCCGTGGCTTGGACGGCGGGGTAAAACTCCTGAGCAATCTGAACATGGCCATCGCCTTTGGCCTTTTGGTCTTCGTGATCATTGCCGGACCCACGGCACTTATTCTCAGCGGTATCGGCGAAAACCTGCTGGCCTATTTCATGGACATGCCCGCTTTGACCAACTGGGTCGGCCGGGAAGACTTCGACTGGTTCCACGACTGGACGATCTTTTACTGGGCCTGGTGGATCTCCTGGTCACCCTTTGTCGGCATGTTCATCGCGCGCATTTCCTGCGGCCGGACCGTTCGGGAATATTTTGCGGTCGTATTGGTGGCGCCATTCACGATTTGCGTGGTCTGGTTTTCGGCGTTCGGCGAAACGGCTGTGTTCCAGTTCGAAAACGGCGTTGGCGATCTTGCTGGCGGGGTCACAAGCTCTGCAACCGTGCTTTTTGAGATGCTGAATGCGATGCCCTGGGGCTCGGTCACGTCCTTGATCGCGATTGCCCTGCTGATCGTCTTCATTGTGACCTCGGCGGATTCCGGAGCACTCGTGGTCGACACAATCACGTCAGGCGGCAAGACGGATGTCCCGGTGGTGCAGCGGGTGTTCTGGGCGTGCATGCTGGGTCTGACTGCATCGGCCTTGCTCTATGGCGGTGGTACGGCCGCATTGGAAACGCTCCAAGCCGGAACGATTACAGCGGCCCTGCCATTCACCGTCGTTCTCCTTGTTTGCTGTTTCAGTCTTTATCTCGGGATGCGAGATGAAGTGGCCGTTGCCGACACGCCGCTGGAGGCCTGACGGGCCATCGGATCGCAAGGGAACTGGTTCTCGCGCACCTCGACAGATTACAGGGCCTTGCCGTGACGCGACGAGGTGTCTTGCCGCTTCGCCCACTCCCATGCACACAGATGGGAAAAGGGAGGCGCTGGCATGAGAAAGATTGCATTCATCGGGCTCGGAAATATGGGCCAGGGCATGGCGGCCAATCAGGTGCGCGCGGGGCGCACGGTGCACGCATTCGACCTGAGTTCGGACAATCTGAAACGGGCGGAGAAGGCGGGCTGCAAGCCGGCGTCCTCGGTTGCGGCCGCTGTGGCTGAAGCCGATGCAGTGATCACGATGCTGCCCGCAGGTGCCCATGTCTCCGGTGTTTATGATGAAGTGATTGAAGCTGCGCCGCCGGAATGCCTGTTGGTCGATTGTTCCACCATTGATGTCACAACGGCGCGGGCCGTGGCGACACGGGCCCAGGCGGCCGGGTTCCGGGCGGCGGATGCCCCCGTGTCGGGCGGCACCGCAGCGGCTGATGCAGGGACGC